>NZ_JBEXSZ010000028.1:0-67703 GCF_040613865.1 Streptomyces sp. NPDC006197
CGCTCTACACGGAGACGACGGTCGTCGTCGTCCCCAAGGACCACCTGTTCGCGGCCGTGGAGGACGACGCGGGTCCGAGGCCTTCCGTGGTGCGTCCTAGTAGACCGGCTTCTCGGGCTCGATCTGGTGGACCCAGCCGATCACGCCGCCGCCGACGTGGACCGCGTCCGCGAAGCCCGCGGACTTGAGCACCGCGAGGACTTCCGCACTGCGGACACCCGTCTTGCAGTGCAGGACGATCCGCCGGTCCTGCGGGAGGTCCTGGAGGGCGTCGCCCATCAGGAACTCGTTCTTCGGGATCAGGCGCGCGCCCGGGATCGAGACGATCTCGTACTCGTTCGGCTCGCGGACGTCGATGATGTCGATCTTCTCGTCCGCGTCGATCCACTCCTTGAGCTGCTTCGGAGTGATCGTCGAGCCGAGCGCCGCCTCCTGGGCCTCCTCGGACACGACGCCGCAGAAGGCCTCGTAGTCGATGAGCTCGGTGACGGTCGGGTTCTCGCCGCAGACCGCGCAGTTGGGGTCCTTGCGGACCTTGACCTGGCGGTACTGCATCTCCAGGGCGTCGTAGATCATCAGACGGCCGACCAGCGGGTCGCCCACGCCGGCCAGGACCTTGATGGCCTCGGTGACCTGGATGGAGCCGATGGACGCGCAGAGCACGCCCAGGACGCCGCCCTCGGCGCAGGACGGGACCATGCCCGGCGGCGGGGGCTCCGGGTAGAGGCAGCGGTAGCAGGGGCCGTACTCGGACCAGAAGACGGACGCCTGGCCGTCGAAGCGGTAGATCGAGCCCCAGACGTACGGCTTGTTCAGCAGCACGCAGGCGTCGTTCACCAGGTAGCGGGTGGCGAAGTTGTCGGTGCCGTCGACGATCAGGTCGTACTGACCGAAGATGTCCATCACGTTGTCGGCCTCGAGCCGCTCCTCGTGAAGGATCACGTTCACGTACGGGTTGATGCCGAGCACGCTGTCGCGCGCCGACTCGGCCTTGGAGCGGCCGATGTCGGCCTGGCTGTGGATGATCTGGCGCTGGAGGTTCGACTCGTCGACCTCGTCGAACTCCACGATGCCGAGCGTGCCCACGCCGGCGGCGGCCAGGTACATCAGGGCCGGGGAACCGAGACCGCCGGCGCCCACACAGAGCACCTTGGCGTTCTTCAGCCGCTTCTGTCCGTCCATCCCGACATCCGGGATGATCAGGTGGCGGGAGTACCTGCGGACCTCGTCTACGGTGAGCTCGGAAGCCGGCTCGACCAGGGGTGGCAGCGACACGGAGTCTCCGATGGTCGGTATGTCAGTACGGTTGTTCTCCCCGTAACACTGCCACGCCCCTTCTCATTCCGAGACACCCGTTCCGATCCGCGAGACGATTTCGTCCCAGTAGCCGGGCAGCGATTGGAATGGGGCACTTTGTCCCGGCCGCCCCGCGCGGTCCGTGAAGAAGATCGTCCCCGCCCCCTGCCAGCGGGCGATCCGCAGGGCCTCGTCCAGGTGGGTGCGCGGAATCCCGTGGACGAGGTGGACGAACTTGGCCTCCGTGTACTCGGCGGTCCACTCCGCCACCTGCGACCAGCGGTAGTCCACCCAGGAGCCGACGAAGGTCACCAGCTGGTCGGCGGCCTCGGCGTACCCCGGATGGGGGTGGGTGCCGTGGCCGAGGACGAGGTGGGCCTCGCCGCCGAGCACGGCCTCCAGGGCCGCGGTGAGCCGCCGCGTCCCGGCCAGGTCCGCCCGGTCGGCGGGGGCCCGGTCCAGGTAGAAACCGTCGATCCGGTACCAGTCGAGGAAGCGGTGGGCGTCCGAGACCAGCTCCCCGAAGGGCCGGGAGCCGTACGCCAGGTCCAGGTGCCCGAGCACCTTCACCCCGGCGTTCCGCAGCTTCCCGGCCGCTTCCAGACAGTGTGGGTCGGGGCGGCTCCCGGGGCCCTCCGCCACGTTGAGCACCGCCCAGTGCAGCGGGGTCCCGGGGCGGGTCAGCTCGGCCCACTCGACGGGGGCGAGCAGCGGATGGGCGTAGCCGGGGACGCCGAAGCCGAGCGCCTGGACGGCCCCGGTGGCCGTGGTCCCCGTCAGATGCGACACGCCGCCTCCATCCAGATGTCGGCGAGGGACTCCTCCAGATTGATCCGGGGCCGCCAGCCGAGCCGGTCGCGGGCGGTGCGGACGTCCGCCTGCTGCCAGGGTCCGCAGCCGTCGGGGTACGGGTACGGGGCGGAGGCCAGCTGGTCGGCGATGGTCCCCTCGGTGCGGGGGGCGCCGATCACCGGGCGCTGCGGGATGCCGTGCGGGGCGTCCAGCTCGTGCAGGTTGCCGGAGTAGCCGGCGACCCGGGCGAGGACCGCGGCGGCGTCCCGGAGCTTGACGGCGCGGCCGGTGCCGATGTTGACGACGCCCTGGGCGGCGGAGAGGGAGGCGGCGTGGACGGCCCGCGCCACGTCCCGTACGTCGACGAAGTCCCGCTGCACGCCGAGGCCGCTGAGCTTGAGCTCGCCGTCCCCGGCCTGCATGGCGCGGCGCATCGCCTCGGCGAGACGGCCGAGCGGGGAACCGGCCGGCGTGCCGGGGCCGACCGGGGAGAAGACCCGCAGGACGACGGCGTCGAGCCCGGAGCCGAGGACGAGTTCCGTCGCGGCCAGCTTGGACACGCCGTACGGGCCGCCGGGGCGCGGGATCGCGTCCTCGGCCGTGGAGGAGCCGGGCTGGCTCGGCCCGTACTCCGAGGCGCAGCCGACCTGGACGAGCCGGGCCCCGCAGCCGCTGCGGCGCAGGGCCTCGCAGACGGTGGCGACGGCGACGGTGTTGTGCCGGGTCAGCTCGCGGGCGCCGCCCCGGGTGGCCCCGGCGCAGTTGACGACGACTCCGGGGTGGACGGCGTCCAGGAAGCGGGTGAGCGCGCCGGGGCTGCCGGAGGCGAGGTCGAAGCGCACGTCGGCGTCGTCGCCCCGGCCGAGCGCGGTGAGGTGGACGGCCGGGTCGGCGAGCAGCCGGTCGGCGACGAAGCGTCCGATGAAGCCGTTGGCTCCGAGCAGTAGCACCCTCATCGTGCGGCCCCTACGTGCCGACCGGCCGGTCCTTGGGTTCGAGGGGTCATGATCTTCGTTCTCCTTGCGGGGTGGTGAGAGAGGTGACGGGGCACGCCCGCGGCGTCGGCTCCGCGGGTGCGGGAAGGTTCTTCACGGGAGGCTCGGCGGGGTGGGGGTTGCTGTGGTCGCCGAGGCTGCGGCTGGTTGTCACGGGGTGGCGTGGGCCGAGGCCCGGGCGAGGGCGCCGGTCGCGTGGGCCAGCAGGCCGAGCGCGGCGGCGCCGCAGACGAGGGTGGGTACGGCCCCGGGCCCCCAGGCCTCGACGAGGGTGCGCACCGGGGCGGCGAGCGCGTCGAAGCCGGGGACGGGGACACGGGCGGCGAGGACGCTCGCGAGGGCGAGGCCCTCGCCGGCGCAGGCTGCGGCGAGGACGGTGGCGGCCGTCTCGGGATGGCCGTGGACGGTGTGGAGCCGGGCGAGCAGCAGGAGCGCCCCGAGGGCGAGGGCTCCGGAGCTGAAGCCGGTGAGGGCGAGCAGGCCGGCGAGGGCGAGGAGTTGGAGGGTCACGGTGCCGAGGAGCAGCGGCCGGGTGGCGGCGGCGAAGTCGGCGAGGCCGCGGCTGTCGGCGATCCGGCGGCGGGCCCGGCTCGCGAAGAGGTGGGCGCCCCAGGCGGCGGGGGCGACGGCGAGGGCGAGTCCCAGGAGGGGCGCGGGGGTGATCTCCCAGGGTCCGTCGGGGCCGCCGGTGAGGACCTGGTGCAGGAGGCCGTCGCCGCCGACCGCGTACGCCAGGAGCCAGAGGGTCCAGAGCCGTGCGGCGGGGGCGGTCCCTCCGTCCGGGGCGCGGAAGGGGCCCTGCCGGACGGCGAGCAGCAGGGCCCCGCCGAGGGCGAGGGCTCCGGCGGCCCCGACGGCGATCCGCACGGGCCCGTGGCTGAAGGTGAGCCCGAGTCCCGTGAGCCCGGCGGCCCCGCCGGGAGCGAGGGCGGCGAGCGCCCAGGGCGCCCGTGCCCGCTCCGGCTCCGCGACGGGCATGGGCCTCTCCTGTCCGCGGGGCACGCGCGCGTACAGCTCCTCGGCGAGCGAGAACACGTCCCGGTGCCGGAACCGCGCGGCGGTCCGGTCGGTGAACCCCTGCGCTTCGAGACCCGCGGCGATCTCCAGCGGGTCGACGGCCCGCTCACAGAGCTCCCGATGCCGGTGCATGAGCACCTTCACGGGATCGGCCTGCCCCCGACGCCCCCGGGCGCGGGCGGCGTCCACGGCGGTGCCGACGGGTACGGGGCGGGGCGCGGCGACGCCTGCCGGTGCGGGGCGGTGACCGGTCTCGTCTGCGGCGGTGCCGACCGGGGCGGAGCGGTGCGCGGCGACGCCTGCCGGGGCAGGCTGGTGCGCGGCGGCGTCCACGGCGGTGCCTGCCGGCGTGGGCCGGTGCGTGGTGGCGTCCGCGGCGTCCGCGGGGCGGTCCTCGACGCGGATCCCTTCGGCCGGCTCGGCCCGGTTGGCCGGCTCGGCCGGCTCCGGGGTCGGGCCGGGGTCCGTCGAGGCCGGGTCCGGGCCCTTCGGGGCCCGGTCGGAGTCCGTCGGGGTCGGCGAATCCGACGGGGCCGCGGCATCCGAGGCCGGTTCCTGCCGGTCCGTCGGCGCCGGGGCCTGCCGCTCCTCCTGCGCCGGTTCCTGGCGGTCCGTCGGCGCCGGGGCCGGTGTGCCCCAGGCCGTGCCGGGGTGCGGGGGCGTCGTGGTGGCCGTCTCCGGGGGTGGGGCTATCGCGGAGGGGGCGGCGTCGGCGGGGTCCCCGGGGGCGGGGGCGCGCAGGTCGAGAGTGCCGGCCGTGGTGAGGGTGGGGGTGCCGAGGAGGGCTTCGGAGCGCGCGTCCCAGGCTCCGGGGCTCGTCGGGGCGGCGGAGCCGCGCATGGGGGTGCCTCCTTCAGGCATCGGGGGCTCCCGTCCCCGCGGTCACGGTCTTGTGCGCCCAACTGCCGGGCACATGGGCCTCGGCCGGGTGGGCGAAGGGGACGCCGTCCCCGGGGCGGTGGCGCACCGGCGCGTGGGAGAGGAGTTCGAGGTAGATGCCGCGGAACGCGGCGAGGTTCTGTTCGACGGTGAAGAGTTCGAGCGCGCGGGCGCGGGCGGCGGCGCCGAGCCGGTGGCGGCGCTCGGGGTCGCGGAGCAGCGCGAGGCAGGCGTCGGCGAGCGCCCGGGGGTTGCGCGGGGGGACGACGAGGCCGGTGCCGCCGATGATCTCGACGACGGCGCCGACGTCGGTGGAGACGGTGGCCCGTGCGCAGAACATCGCTTCGACGAGGCTGGCGGGGAAGCCCTCGACGAGGCTGGACATGACGACGAGCGCGCCGGAGGCGTACGTGTCCTCCAGGGTGGGCGCCTCGGGGCCGCCGAGTTCCTCGAAGGCGACGGGGTTCTCGCCGACGGCGTGCGCCCCGGGGGCCTCGTCGGGGAAGAGCTGGGCGGCGAGCCCCTTGCAGTAGGTGAGGTAGGCGCCGCCGCCCGGTTCGCGTTCGGGCACGGCGACGATCCGCAGCCGGGCGTCGGGCTGGCGGGCCCGGATCTCGGCGAAGGCGTGGAGGAGGCCGATGAGGTCCTTGGCGGGTTCGACGCGGCCGACCCAGACGAGGGTGGCGGGGTCGCCGCTCGCCTCGTCCTCGCCGACCTCGGCGAAGCGCTCGGCGGCCATGCCGGGGTGGACGGTGCGGATGCGGGCCCGGTCGGCGCCGCACTTCTCCTGCCAGCGGCGGGCGTGGGCGTTGCCGGGGGTGAGCAGGGCGGCCTGCCGGTAGATCTCGCCGGCGAGCCGGCCGTGGAGGGCGGCGAGCAGGGCGCGCAGGGGGGCGGAGCGGTCGGTGCCGGCCGCGGAGAGGTAGTGGGCGCGCAGCGGTACGCCGTACTCGGTGACGAGCAGCGGAGTTCCGAAGAAGCGTTTGGCCAGCAGGCCGGGGAGGGCGGTGGTGCCTCCGGCGGCGGCGTGGCAGAGGTCGGCGGCGCCGAGCGCGTCGTCCCCGTACCAGTCGAGCGAGAGGGGGCGCAGGGCCCGCTCCAGGTGCTCGGCGAAGGCGAGGTGGTCGGGGAGTCCGGCGGCGGCCGCGCCCCGGCGTGCGCCGGGCGCGCGGCAGGCGGCCTCCAGGGCGCGGACGGCGTCGTCGGAGCGGAGCGCCCCGGGCAGCCCGCCGCGCTCGCGGGCGAGTTCGGCGAGGGCGTAGAGCCCGTCGGCGAAGGGGGTCTCGCCGCTGCCCCCTTCGCCCTCGCCGTCCTCGGCGCAGAGTCCGGTGGCGAGCCGGTGGTAGGCCTCGGTGAAGCGGCGCCGCTCGTGGCGGCCGTAGGCCCGGCGGGAGGCGCGCGGCGCGCAGGGGCTCCACGCTCCGGAGGCCGCCGGGGCCGCGTCGGGACCGCCGAGGTCGGCGGTGCGGGCGACGCGGGCGTGGGGTGGCAGGGGCTGCGGGGTACCGGCGGGGCCGAGGGCGTAGAGGTCGAACCGGTGCTGTCCGAGCCCGCGCACGAGCCGTTCGCACCAGCGTCCGGACTCACCGGTGGCGTACGGGTAGCCACCCTCCGTGAGCAGTCCGATCCGCACGCGTGCACCCCCGATCTCCCTTGACGGCGGCCACCGTCGGCCCGGTGACTCGCAGCGGGAAAAACGTAAGCGGAGACAACGGTGGCGCGACGGACGGTTGTCCGTCGCACCACCGGAAGGGGTGAATGCACGTAACTTTCCCACCCCGGTCGCGTTCTGTCGCGGTAAGCGGCGGGGTGATCACGGAGAGTCAGGCGGCGGCCAGCTCCTGGCGTCGTTCCCTGCGCTCCGCCGCGAGGACCGGGTCGAGGGAGGGGACGGCGGCGAGCAGCTGCCGGGTGTACGGGTCCTGGGGCGCTCCGTACACCTCGTCCACCGTGCCCTGTTCGACGATCCGGCCCCCGCGCATGACGGCGACCCGGTCGCTGACCTGCCGGACGACGGCGAGGTCGTGGGCGATGAAGACGAGTCCGAGGCCGAGTTCGGCCTGGAGCTCGGCGAGCAGCGCGGTGACCTGGGCCTGGGTGGTGACGTCGAGCGCGGAGACGGGCTCGTCGCAGACGATCAGCCGGGGTTCGGCGGCGAGCGCGCGGGCGATGCCGACGCGCTGGCGCTGGCCGCCGCTGAACTCGTGCGGGTAGGCCGCGTACCGGTCGGGGTCGAGTCCCACGCGGTCGAGCAGGTCGCGCACCCTGTCCCGGATCCGGGTCTCGTCCCGCTCCCCCGCCACGCGCAGCGGGTCGGCGATCGACTCGCCGACGGAGCGGCGCGGGTTGAGCGAGGAGACGGGGTCCTGGAAGACCATCTGGAGTTCGTGCCGGTACGGGAGCAGCCGCTTGTCGGAAAGGCCGCCGATCTCCTCGCCCCGGTAGCGGAGTTCGCCGGCGGTGGGGTCGAGGAGGCGGACGAGCATCCGGCCGAGGGTGGTCTTGCCGCTGCCGGACTCGCCGACGACGCCGAGGGTCTCGCCCGCGCGGACGGTGAGGGAGGCCCCGTCGACGGCGGTCACGGCGGTCTTGCCCCGGCCGAACTCCCGTCGCAGGTCGACCGCTTCGAGGAGCGTCTCCTTCGTCTCGGGGGCGGTCCGGACCGGTCCGTCGAGCCGGGGCACGGCGGAGAGCAGCGCGCGCGTGTACGGCGCCGAGGGCGCGCCGAGCACTCCGGCGACGGCGCCGCGCTCGACCTCGCGCCCGTGGCGCATGACGAGCACCTCGTCGACGCTCTCGGCGGCCACGCCCACGTCGTGGGTGACGAGGAGCAGGGCGGTGCCGGTCTCGCGCCGCAGTTCGTGCAGCAGGTCGAGGATCTGGGCCTGCACGGTGACGTCGAGGGCGGTGGTGGGTTCGTCGGCGACGATGAGCTGCGGCTCGCAGACGAGGGCCATGGCGAGGAGGGCGCGCTGCCGCATGCCGCCGCTGAACTCGTGCGGGCGGGAGCGGGAGCGGCGGGTCGCGTCGGGGATGCCGACGCGGTCGAGGACTTCGATGGCGCGGGCCCGGGCCGCTTTTCTGGATCCAAAATGATGGATCTTGGATCCAGGGTGGTGGATCTTGGATCCAGAATGATGGATCCGATAGACCTCGGCGATCTGGTCGCCGACGGAGTAGTAGGGGTCCAGGGCGGACAGCGGGTCCTGGAAGACCATGGCGGCCACCCCGCCGCGCAGCCGCCGCAGCTCGGCGGGGCCGGCGGCGCCGACGTCGATGCCGTCGACCCGCACGGTGCCGCCGAGCCGCGCGCCCGTGCCCCGGTGGAGGCCGAGGAGGGCGCCGGCGACGGTGGACTTGCCGCTGCCGGACTCGCCGACGAGGGCGAGCGCGCGGCCGGCCTCCAGGGTGAAGGAGAGCCCGTCGACGGCCCGTACGGCGCCGGCCTCACGCGGGAATTCGACGGTGAGGCGGTCGACCTCCACGAGCGGGGTCGCGGGGCCGGGTCGGGGGGTCGGTTCGGCGAGCGGGGTCGCGGTGCCGGGCCGGGGGTTCGGGAGCGTCATGTCAGGGCGACCCTTCGGTCGGCGAGGGCGTAGAGGAGGTCGGCGACGACGTTCGCGAGGACCACGGCGACCCCGGTGAGGAACACGATGCCCACGACGACCGGCAGGTCGACGTGGCGGACGCCGTCGATGAGGGTCTTGCCGAGCCCGGGGATGCCGAAGAGCGACTCGGTCAGCACGGCCCCGCCGAACATGGTGCCGAGGTCGACGGCACTGAGCGCGATGACCGGCGGCACGGCGCCGCGCAGCGCGTGGCGGGTGACGACGGACCGCTCCCCCACCCCGTACGCGCGGAAGGTCCGGATGTGGTCCTCGGCGAGCGTCTCCAGGGTGGAACTGCGGGTGAGCCGCGCGTACTTGGCGGATTCGAAGAAGCCGAGGGTGAGCCAGGGCAGCAGCATGTTCCAGGCCCACTGCTCGGGGTCCTCGCCGAGCGGCACGTACGAGGGGAAGGGCAGCCACTGGAGGTAGGCGCAGACCGCCATGAGCAGCAGCAGGCCCAGGATGAAGACGGGCGTGCCGGTGCCGGCGAGGGTGAGCACGGTGAGGGCCCGTTCGGTGAGTCCGCCGCGGCGGAGCGCGGAGAGCAGCCCGGTGCCGATGCCGACGACGAGCCAGATCACCATGGCGCCGAGGGCGAGCGAGGCGGTGGCGGGCAGCCGGTCCAGGACGAGCTCGGTGACCTGCTGGTCGGTCTGGTACGACAGGCCGAGGCAGGGCGCGTCGCAGTGCAGGACGCCGGTGCCGGTGGAGTGGTCGCGGCCGGCGAAGACGCCCTGGAGGAAGTGCAGGTACTGGGCGAACACGCTCTTGTTCAGGCCGAGTTGCTCCCGTACCTGGGCGATCTGCTGCGGGTTGCAGCGTTCGCCGCAGGCGAGCCGGGCGGGGTCGCCGGGCACGACGTAGAACAGGGCGTAGACGAGGACGGAGAGCGCGAGGAGGACGAGCGCGGCGCCCGCGAGCCGTTTCAGGACGTAGCGGGTCACCGGGAGGTCTCCTTTCGCGTGCCCACGCCGAGTCGGCCGGCCTCGCGCGGGTCGAGGGCGGTGCGGACGGCGTCGCCGAGGACGGTGAAGGCGAGCACGGTCGTGAAGAGCAGTCCGGCCGGGAGCAGGACGTACGCCGGGTCGGCCCGGAACCAGGTCTGCGCGGTGGACAGCATCTGCCCCCAGGAGGGGGTGGGCGGGGTGACGCCCACGCCGAGGAAGGAGAGCGAGGCCTCGACCACGATGTTGGTGGGGACGAGGATCGCCGCGTACGTGATGACGGGTGCGGCGAGCGAGGGCAGCAGCTCGCGCCGGGCGGTCCGCCACCGCCCCGAGCCGGCGAGCCGTGAGGCGGCGACGAAGTCGAGGCCCTTGAGGGTGAGGGTCTGGGCGCGCACGATCCGGGAGGTGCCGGCCCAGCCGAGCAGCCCGATGACCAGGACGAGCAGCAGCGGGCGCGGGAAGTCGCGGGGGACGACGGCGGTGAGCGCGATGGCGAGGACGAGGAACGGCAGGGCGAGGAAGACGTCGGTGATCCGGCCGAGGGCGCCGTCGACCCAGCGGTTGCCGAGTCCGGCGACGAGGCCGACGAGCAGCCCGACCAGGACCTGGACGACGGTGGCGCCGACGGCGACGAGGAGCGAGATCCGGGCGCCGTACAGGAGCCGGACGAACAGGTCGCGGCCGGTGCCGGGTTCGATGCCGAGCCAGTGGTCGGCGCTCGCCCCGCCGAAGGCGCCGTACGGGACGCCGCCGCGGGCCGAGTCGACGAGGTCGTCGTGGTACGTGTGCGGGTCCTGGCCCGCCAGGGCGGCGAGCAGCGGCGCGGCGAGGGCGAGGAGGACGAGCAGGAGGAGGACGGCGGCGGAGGCGAGGGCGGCCGGGCGGGTGCGCAGCCGTCGCCACACCTGCCGGGCGGCGCCCGTGGCGGGAGGTCCCGTCACGGGCGCCGGCGCGTCGGTCACCGTGGTCACTTGACCGCGACCTGCGAGACGTCGAGGACGCCGGTCCAGTCGCTGATGACGACGTTCTTGACGTCCTTGCCGACGAGCCGCTTGTAGACCGGGTGGAAGAGCGGCACGTCGAGGGCCTGCTCGCCGATCTTCTTGTCGAGGGCGCCCCAGCGGGCGGCTGCGGCCTTGAGGTCGGTCAGCTTGTTGATCTCGTCGATCTCCTTGTTGACCGCCGGGTCGTTCAGCTGCGCGTGGTTGTAGTTGGAGCCGTTGGTGACGATCTGGCGTCCGTCGAAGATCGGCGCGAGGAACGGGCCGCCGGCCGGCCAGTCGGCGCCCCAGCGGGAGAGGAAGAAGCCGGGGGCGTCCTTGACGCTCCAGCGCTTCTCGTTGAAGGAGTTGGGCTCCTGTCCGTCGAGCTCGACGGTGATGCCGGCCTTGCCGAGGGCCTCCTGGACGGCGGTGGCGACCTCGGGGCTGGTGAGCCGGTTCTGGGCGGTGGAGTGGAGCAGGGTGACGGTCAGGCCGTTCGGGTACCCGGCCTCCTTCAGGAGCTGCCTGGCCTTGGCCGGGTCGCCGGTCCTCCCGGCCGGGAAGTGGTCGTACGGGGTGTGGCCGAAGGCCTTCTGCTCGGGCAGGAAGGTGGTGGTGGCCTCGGCGAGCGCGGAGCCGCCGGCCGCGTTGACGACGCTGGTGCGGTTGATCGCGTACGAGATCGCCTGGCGGACCTTGGGGTTGTCGAAGGGCTTCACCTTCGGGTTGAAGGCGAGGTAGGCGGTGAAGCCGAAGTGGCCGGTGCCGACGCGGGCGGCGAGCGCCTGGTCGGATCCGATCTGGGCGAGTTCGGCGGGGCCGAGGTTGGTGTCGGTGGTGACGGCGGAGGCGTCGGCGCCGGAGGAGGTGGCGAGGCGCTGGTTGATGACGGCCTCGTCGAGGCCGGACCTGACGTCGATCTTGTCCGGGTAGGCCTTGCGCTCCTCGTCGGTCTTCGGGTCCCAGTGCGCGTTGCGCTCCAGGACGAGGTGCTCGCCGTCGTTCTCGTTCTTCACGACCTTGTACGGGCCGGAGGAGACCGGGTGCTCCTCGTACCTGGCGCCGGTGTCCTTGGCCTTGGGGACGGGGGCGAACTGCGTCTGCGTGGCGACGAAGGGGAACTCGCCCTCGGGCTTCTTCAGCTTGAAGACGATGGTCCGCGCGTCGGGGGTGACGATCGACGCCAGGCCCTTGCCGCCCTTGTACGGGCCTTCGTACGTGTCGCCGCCGACGAGCCAGTCGCGCAGGTAGGGCGCGCCGCCGGAGAGCTCGGCCGCGAAGGAGCGCTCGATGCCGTACTTGATGTCGGCGCTGGTGATGGGCGTGCCGTCCTCGAACTTCAGGCCCTCCTTCAGCGTGTAAGTCCACTCCGTGGCGTCCTTGTTGGGGCGGCCGGTGTCGGTGGCGAGGTCGGGGACGACCTGGGTGCCGGCGGCGCCCGCCTCGCGGTTGCGGGTGGTGAGCGTGCGGAAGACGAGGGAGGGGACGTTGCCGCCGCCGGAGGTGTAGAGGCGGGCCGGGTCGAAGTCGCTCTGGGCCTCGCTGTTGAGGACGGTGAGCGTGCCGCCCTTCCGCGGGGCGCCCGCCGCCTTGCCGGAGGTGCCGCCCTCGGCGCCGGCGCCCTCGGGGCCGCAGGCGGCGGCGCCCGAGGCCAGGACGACACTGACGGCGACCGCTGCCACGCGGCGCGGGATGACGGACGAATGACGCATCGGAAAGAGACCTCTCGGGGTGGACTGCGGAAAGGAGAAAGGGAATTCCGCAGGCACGGGGAAAAAGCCCGAAAGGGGGACGGCGCCTGCGGGAATGAAGAACCCGGGCGCGGCGAGAGAAAAAGAAAGCCGACGAGCGCTCGGGCTGCGTCAGCTACAGAGAATGTCGGCGACCGTGTGTCCGGTCACGCCGAAGAGCGCCAGCTCGAGGGCGGCGCTGTCGGAAACGGCGTGACGGGGCGACATGCCGAGAAATATGGACGAACACGTGAGCGGTGTCAACGGGCATACGCGCCGTCCCGAGACGACCGTCTCGGGATGCGGACACCCCTCGACGGGACGGGCCGTCAACTCGCCGGATACACCCAGGGGTTGGGGCGGCACTTGATGCCGTCGATGTCCAGGGACTTCGTCTGCTGCTGCATCACGGGTGCGAGCGCGCCCGGCGTGCTGCAGTTGACGTGCCCGTGCCCGAGGCGGTGTCCGACCTCGTGGTTGATGAGCATCTGACGATAGGCGTGCATCGCCTTCGGACCGAAGGTGTCCGACCCCTTCGCCCAGCGGAACGCGTTGATCATCACGCGCTGGGTCGAGGCCGAGTCGCACGAGACGTTGTCGACGGTGGTGTCGAGCCCGGACTTCGCACACCAGGCACCGGTGGTCCCCGGACTGGCCAGGGTGATCACGAACTCCGGCTCGCCGCTGGAAATGCGCTCGAAGGTCATCTCGCCCCGACCGGCCCAACTGCGCTTGTCGTTGAGGGTCTTCTGCACGGCGTCGGCGAAGAGCTTCGGATCGAGACCGATCCCCTTCTCGACGTCGACCCGGTAGCGGATCAGCCGCCCCTTCCCGGGCGCCTTCGCCAGGCCCGGCACGGCCTCGAACTCCCCGGAGCCCTTCAGCTTCGGGTCGATCGGGAACTGGCGGGTCATCAGCTGCTCGTACGTCGGCGGGGCGGCGGCGGGCGCCGGTTTCGCCGGGACGGGCCGGTCGTCGGAGCGGGATGCGGAGGTGTCGTCCGCGGGCCGCTCGGCGGGCTTCCCGGCGGCGTGGGCGGCGGCCGGGGACTCGCCCCTGCCCGTGACCTGCCCGGTGACGACGACGGCGAGGACGGTGGCGACGGCGGCGGCCGCGATTCCGGCGAGGGCGCGGCCGAGCCCGCCCCGGGAGGCCGGGGCCTCCGGATCCGGGCTCCCGTCGGCGACCTCCCGGCGCGGCGCGGGGACGAACGACGCCTCGGCGGCGTCCTGTTCGGGTGCGGCGGCCCGGGCGGTGGCGCCGCGGGGGCCGTAGGACGCGGGGCGCGGGGCGGAGGTCTCGTCGTGCTGCGGATGACCGCCCCGTACGGCCGCCCCGTAGGCGGGGACGCCGTGCGCCGGGGTGCCGGGCGCGCCGGGGTACGCGGGGGTCCCGTGGGCGGGCGTGGCATGCCGCGGCCCCCCGTACCCGGCCGCCCCACGCCCCGGAGCCCCCTGAGCCGGAGCCCCGTACTGGGGAGTGCCGTGCGCGGGGGTGCCGTGACGCGGAGCCCCTTGTGCCGGCGCCCCCGGGCGCGGCGCTCCTTGACCCGGGGTCCCGTACTGGGGTGTGCCGTGCGCGGGGGTCCCGTGACGCGGAGCCCCTTGGACCGGCGCCCCTTGGCGCGGTGCCCCCTGGGTCGGGGTCCCGTACTGCGGAGTCCCCTGTGCCGGGGTTCCGTACATCGGCGTGCCGTGGGCCGGGGTCCCGTACCCCTGGGGGCCGGTGGTGTCCTGGCCGCCGCCGGCCGTGGTCGTGGTCCTGCGTCGGCGTCCCGTCCCGGGCGGCGGCCCTGCCGGGGACGCTCCCGGCCCCGTCCCCGTCCCCGCTCCCGCCTGCTGCCCGGTGTCGGCCACCGAGGGCGCGGAGCCCTTGCGACTATGTCGTCCCACGCCCCGGATCAGCTCCCGCCGTCATCGGCGATCAGGTCCCGTACGGCCTGGGCGACCGCCTCCGGGTACTCCATCATCGCCACGTGTCCCGCCTCGGGGAGGGTCAACAGGCGCGAGCCGCGGAAGGCGGCGGCCGCCTTCCGGGCCATCCGGTACGAGACGAGCCGGTCGCGCCTGCCGTAGACGAGCAGCGTCGGGGCGAGGACCCGCTCGGCCTGCCGCCACAGTCCGTGCTGCCCGCCCAGGGTGTACGCGTCGACGATGCCGCGCGAGGAGCGCGCCATGACGTCCCAGAAGTACGGGAGCTCCAGGCGCCGCTCCATCTCCTCCACGGCGTGCCGGAGGCCCTCGTCGGTGACCAGGCCGGGGTCCCCGTAACAGAGGGCGAGGACGCCCTTGACCCGCTGCTCGGCCGTCCAGTCCTTGGTGAGCTTCGCGAAGAACGAGGCGACGCCGGGCACCGCGAGCAGCGCGGTGGGCCAGGCGGTGCGCTGGGCGCGCAGCTCGGGCAGGGCCGGGGAGACGAGGGTGAGGGTGCGGACCAGGTCGGGCCGGACGGCGGCGACGCGGGTGGCGACGGCGCCGCCCAGCGAGTTGCCGAGGAGGTGGACGGGTCCGCGCCCGCCGGCGTCGAGGAGCCGGATGACGGCGCGGGCGTGTCCGGTGACCGAGTAGTTGCCGTCGTCGGGCGGCGGGGAGTCGCCGAAGCCGGGCAGGTCGACCGCCTCGCCGTCGACGTGGTCCGCGAGCAGCGGCATGAGGGCGGACCAGTTCTGCGAGGAGCCGCCGAGTCCGTGGACGTACAGCGCGGGCGGCAGACCGGTCCGGTTCCCCGGCCGGGCGCGCACGGTGAGGGTGAGTCCGGGCAGTGCCACGGAGCGGAGCTCCTCGCCTTCGGCGACCCGTACGGCGCGGGTCCGCGACGCGGATGAGGCGGCGGCGGTCCGGGTTTCCGGCAGCTCGGTCGAGGACATGGCCGCAATATTACGAGACGATCACGCGCAGTCGTGTGTGGGTGGGGTCACAGGTGCGTGTGCGGCGGGGCGCGTTCACTCCTAGGCTCGGAGTGAGGGCCATCGGGAGCACCGCGACCCGCACCCGGAAGGAGCCGCATGACTGTCGATCCCAACGAGCCGGACACATTCACCGAGGAAGAGGTCGTCGTGCTGGACGAGGAAATCCCGGAGGCCGACGCGGCCGAGCAGCACACCGAACTGCAGCAGCGCGAGGACGAACGGCCCACCCATCTCGAGCGCGACTCGGCGAACGAGGCCGACGCGTCCGAACAGGCGCGTGTCGTCGCCCTCGACGAGGACGACTACCGCTGAGCACGCGGCTCCCGCTGATTTGTTCGGTTTAATCTTGAATCGACTGTCGACCCGGGCGTCCGGTCCGTGAAATTCTGCGTTCGCACCGCGCACAGCCGGGTTACCCAAAAGTACGATGGCGGCGCGGCGCGACAGCGCACATGGATCGATTTTTGGGAGGCCGCGTGAGCGCCATCGAGCAGACAGAGGCAGCACGCCCTCGGGGCACGCGCCTGCCGCGACGTGCCCGACGGAACCAGCTGCTCGGCGCGGCCCAGGAGGTCTTCGTCGCCCAGGGGTACCACTCCGCCGCCATGGACGACATCGCCGAGCGGGCCGGCGTCAGCAAGCCGGTGCTGTACCAGCACTTCCCCGGGAAGCTGGAGCTGTACCTCGCCCTGCTCGACCAGCACTGCGAGTCCCTCCTGCAGGCCGTGCGCACGGCGCTGGCCTCCACCACGGACAACAAGCTCCGGGTCGCGGCGACGATGGACGCGTACTTCGCGTACGTGGAGGACGAGGGCGGCGCGTTCCGGCTCGTCTTCGAGTCCGACCTGACGAACGAGCCGGCCGTACGCGAGCGCGTGGACCGGGTCAGCCTGCAGTGCGCGGAGGCCATCTCCGACGTGATCGCCGAGGACACCGGCCTGTCGAAGGACGAGTCGATGCTGCTGGCCGTCGGCCTCGGCGGGGTCTCCCAGGTCGTGGCCCGCTACTGGCTGTCCAGCGGGTCGGGCATCCCCCGCGACAAGGCGGTCGGCCTGCTCACCTCGCTCGCCTGGCGCGGCATCGCGGGCTTCCCGCTGCATCCGGTGGACGGCCAGCTGAGCGCCGAGGGCCACTGACGCCCTCCCGCGCGCCGCATTCCCGGACGCTGTTCGCTCCTGGCGTGCGGCGGCTGACCCGTACGGGTCCCCTCACCGGGCTAATGTGTGCAGCGTACGGCGCGGGTATTCGCGCAACGCTGACCGTTCGGAGGGACATAGCCGTGGAGGTCAAGATCGGCGTGCAGCACGCGCCCCGGGAGATCGTTCTGGAGAGCGGGCAGTCCGCCGAGGAGGTCGAGCGCGCGGTGGCCGACGCGCTGGCCGGCAAGGCGCAGCTGCTCAGCCTCTCGGACGAGAAGGGCCGCAAGGTCCTCGTTCCCGCCGAGAAGATCGCGTACGTGGAGCTCGGCGAGCCCACCGTGCGTCGCGTGGGCTTCGGCGCGCTCTGAGCCCCGGATCCGACGGGAAAGGCCCGGTGGACCTCTTCGGTCCACCGGGCCTTTCGTCTGTCCGTACTCCCGTACTCCCACGTCAGGGGGTACGGGAGGATTGCGTTCCGGACGCCGGGGGTAGGACGCCTGTGACCGCACCACCCGCCCCGCACTCCTCGCGAGGTGATCCGCAGTGTTCCTGGAAGCCCTCGGCTCCGCCCTCCTCGGTTTCGCCCTGGCCTGGGTCGCCGCGCAGCGACTGTCCGACCGTCTCCCCGTCCGTGCGATCGTCCTCGTCACCGGGACGCTCGGCGGCGTCTTCGGCGCGCTCGTGACCCACGGGGCGCTGGGCCCCGGTCACTTCCTCGCCACCCTGATCGGCGCGGTGGCCGTGGCGGCGGTGCTGCTGTCGCTGCTGATCCGCCCGGCCTCCCGCAGACTGCGCCGATCAGCCGCGGTCTGACCGGCGCGTCCGCCTGAGGCGCCTCAGGCCGCGAGGCCCAGGGCGGCCATGCGCTTGGTGTGCGCCTCGGTGATCCGGGAGAACATCCGGCCGACCTCCGCGAGGTCGAAGCCGTCCGCCACGCCGCCGACCAGCATCGTCGAGAGCGCGTCGCGCTCGGCCACCACGCGCTGGGCCTGGGAGAGCGCCTCGCCCATCAGCCGGCGCGCCCAGAGCGCGAGCCGGCCGCCGACGCGCGGGTCGGCGTCGATCGCCGCGCGGACCTTCTCCACCGCGAAGTTGCCGTGGCCGGTGTCGTCGAGCACCGCGAGGACGAGCCCCCGCGTGTCGGAGTCGAGGCGGGCCGCGACCTCCCGGTAGAAGTCGCTGGCGATCGAGTCGCCCACGTACGCCTTGACCAGGCCCTCCAGCCAGTCCGAGGGCGCGGTCAGGCGGTGGAAGTCGTCGAGCGCCTTCGCGAAGGGCTCCATGGCCGCCGTCGGCTCGGCGTCGACGGCGGCGAGGCGGTCCCGCAGCCGCTCGAAGTGCTGGAACTCGGCCGAGGCCATCTTCGCCAGCTCCGCCTTGTCCGCGAGGGTCGGCGCCAGCTTGGCGTCCTCGGCGAGCCGCTCGAAGGCCGCGAGCTCTCCGTAGGCGAGGGCGCCGAGGAGGTCGATCACGGCGGCGCGGTACTGCGGCTCGGCGGAAGCCTCCGCCCAGTCCTTGGCGGCGATCCCGGTGGGTGTGGCGTTGTCAGGCGTCTCCATGGAGCGCACAATAGCCCGCTCGCGCGGCCCGGGAAGGCCCTGGTCAGTCAGTGTGACCGTGCCCTCATCGCGATTTCTCCCAACACACATGCGCGAATCCGGGGTACAGTGATAAGGCGCCTGCTGAGTATGCGGACATGCTTTCGCACGTTCGGATGTATCCGGTGGGCCGACTCATGAATGAGGATGCCCGGTCGGTGGCCCGATCGGCTCCGGCCCGACAGCCCTTCCGGCGGACCCGCGGAAGGGTCACCCTCAGCGGTACGACGCTCGAGCGACGGCAGTGGTCCCGCGCCACCCGGCGGTGATCTCCCCTGATCCCCCCGGAAGATCCCGGCACGGTACGACCCCCTTCGTTCGCCTCGCACCGCGTCTCACAGAAGAGGCAGCACCCTGACTACGACTTTCCGAGAGCTCGGAATCCTTCCCGAAACGGCCGAGGCCCTGGAGGCCGTCGGCATCGTCACCCCCTTCCCCATCCAGGAGATGACCCTCCCGGTCGCCCTCACCGGCACCGACGTCATCGGCCAGGCGAAGACCGGCACGGGCAAGACCCTCGGTTTCGGCCTCCCCATCCTGGAGCGCGTCACCGTCCCCACGGACGTCGAGGCCGGCCGGGCCAAGCCCGAGCAGCTGACCGACGCCCCGCAGGCGCTCGTCGTCGTCCCCACCCGCGAGCTGTGCCAGCAGGTCACCAACGACCTGCTCACCGCCGGCAAGGTGCGCAACGTCCGCGTGCTCGCCATCTACGGCGGCCGGGCGTACGAGCCGCAGGTCGAGGCGCTGCAGAAGGGCGTCGACGTCGTCGTCGGCACCCCCGGCCGTCTGCTCGACCTCGCCGGCCAGCGCAAGCTCGACCTCTCGCACGTGAAGGTCCTCGTCCTCGACGAGGCCGACGAGATGCTCGACCTGGGCTTCCTGCCCGACGTCGAGAAGATCATGAACATGCTTCCGGCCAAGCGCCAGACGATGCTGTTCTCGGCGACCATGCCGGGCGCGGTCATCGGCCTGGCCCGCCGCTACATGTCGCAGCCCACCCACATCCGGGCCACCTCGCCCGACGGTGAGGGCGTGACCGTCGCCAACATCAAGCAGCACGTCTACCGCGCGCACAACATGGACAAGCCGGAGATGGTCTCCCGCATCCTGCAGGCCAACGGCCGCGGGCTCGCGATGATCTTCTGCCGCACCAAGCGCACGGCGGCCGACATCGCCGAGCAGCTGGAGCGTCGTGGCTTCGCCTCCGGCGCCGTCCACGGCGACCTCGGCCAGGGCGCCCGCGAGCAGGCGCTGCGCGCCTTCCGCAACGGCAAGGTCGACGTGCTCGTCTGCACCGACGTCGCCGCGCGCGGCATCGACGTCGAGGGCGTCACCCACGTCATCAACTACCAGTCCCCCGAGGACGAGAAGACCTTCCTCCACCGCGTGGGCCGCACCGGCCGCGCCGGTGCCAAGGGCACCGCGGTGACGCTGGTCGACTGGGACGACATCCCGCGCTGGCAGCTGATCAACAAGGCGCTCGGCCTGGACTTCCACGACCCGGTCGAGACGTACTCCTCGTCCCCGCACCTCTTCGAGGAGCTGGACATCCCGGCGGGCACCAAGGGCATCCTGCCCCGCGCCGAGCGGACCCGCGCGGGTCTGGGCGCGGAGGAGCTGGAGGACCTGGGCGAGCCCGGCGGTCGCCGTGGCCGCGGCCCGAAGGCCGCCGAGAAGACCGAGGAGGCCCCGGCCCGTACGCGGACCCCGCGCCAGCGTCGCCGCACCCGCGGCGGCAGCGAGCTCGACGACGCCGTGGCGTCGGCGGCACCGGCCGTCGAGACCGCGGTCGAGACCGCGGCGGACGAGGCCCGCGCCGAGGCCGGACCGCGCACCCCGCGCCGCCGCCGTCGCACCCGCTCCGCCGCCACGGGCTCCGTGCCGGTCGCGGCCCAGGCGGTCACGACGGCTCCGGCCGCCGAGACGCAGGCCGTCGAGGCTCCGGCTGCCGCCGAGGCCCCCGCCAAGGCGCCCGTCGCCGAGGCCCCGGCCAAGGCCCCCGTGGAGGCGCCCGCCGTCAAGGCCCCGGCCGCCGCGGCGCCCGTCGTCGAGACGCCGGCCGCCTCCAAGGCCCCCGTCAAGGCGCCCGTCGTCGAGACGTCGGCCGTCGAGGAGCCGAAGGCCCCCCGTCGCCGTGCCCGTGCCGCCCGTCCGGAGGCCGTGACGGCCGCTCCGGTCGACCGGGCCCCCGTCGCCGCGGAGCCGGCTCCGGCCCCGCGCCGCCGCCGTGCCCGGGTGGCTCGTCCGGTCGAGGAGACCGTGTCGTTCCAGACGCCCGAGACCGCCGCGGTCGCCCTGATGGCGCAGCGGTCCGCCGAGGCGCCGGTCGTCGAGGCCGCTCCGGTCGTCGTCGAGGAGCCGAAGGCCGAGGAGCCGAAGAAGGCCCCCCGCCGCCGCACGGCCAAGAAGGCCGTCGTGGAGCCGGTGTCCGAGCCCACCGCGGAGCCGGTGGCCGAGCCCGTCGCCGAGACCCCGGTCGTCGAGGCGCCGGTCGTCGAGACCCTGGTCATCGAGGTCCCCGGGCCGCGTCGCCGCCGTACCGCCCGTCGGCCCGCCGGTTCGCCGGTGACCGCCGGGGCGCCGGTGGTCGAGGCCCCGGCCGCCGAGCCCGTCGCCGCTCCGGTCGCGGAGGAGCCCGCGCCGCGCCGTCGCCGTGCGGCCCGCCGGCCCGCCGGGTCCCCGGTCTCCGGGGCGCCCGCCGAGGTCATCGTCGTCGCTTCGGCGTCCGCCCCGGTCGCCGTCGCCGAGCCCGTCGTGGCGGAGGCTCCCCAGCAGGAGGCTCCCCAGCAGGAGCCGGTGACCGAGGAGGCCCCGAAGAAGGCCGCCCCGCGCCGCCGCACGGCGAAGAAGGCCGTGGCCGAGCCGGTCGCCGAGACCGTCGAGGCCCCGCCGGCCGAGGAGGCCCCCAAGGCTCCCCGTCGCCGCACGACCAAGAAGGCGGTCGTGGCCGAGGCTCCCGAGGCCTCCGCGCCGAAGACCGAGCCGAAGGCCCCGGCCCGCCGCCGCACGGTCAAGAAGGCGGTGGCAGCCGAGGAGCCGGTGACCGAGGAGGCCCCGAAGAAGGCCGCCCCGCGCCGCCGCACCACGAAGAAGGCGGCGGCCCAGCCCGAGGGCTGACCCCGTCGCCGGTCCCGAGCGGCCCGTCCCCACCGGGGGACGGGCCGCTCGGCCGTCTCCCGTCCTCCCCGTTACAGTCCAGATATGAGCAAGCCCCGTTCCCTCGTCCTGCCACCCCGCACCCGTGCCCGGCGCCTCGAGACCGCGCGTGGGCGGTTCGCCGTGCTCGACACGGCGCCGGCGGGCGAGCGGCGGGGCACGGTGCTGCTGCTGCCCGGGTACACCGGCAGCAAGGAGGACTTCCTCGCTCTCCTCGGCCCGCTGAGCGAGGCCGGGTACCGGGCGGTGGCCGTGGACGGGCGCGGCCAGAACGAGACGCCGGGTCCCCGGGGCCGGGCCGCCTACCGTCGCAAGGCGCTCGCGCTCGACGCGGTGGCGCAGGCGGCGGCGCTCGGGGACGGCCCCGTGCATCTGGTCGGCCACTCCTTCGGGGGCCTGGTGGCCCGTGCCGCGGCCGCCCTCGCGCCGGGCGCCTTCCGTTCGCTCACCCTGCTCTCCTCGGGCCCCGGCCGGGTGGCCCGGCCGCAGCGGATCCGGGTGCGGGTGCTGCGCGCCTCGCTCGCGGTGCTGCCGAAGGAGTGGGTGTGGCAGGCCATGTGCTGGCTGGACAGCCGGGGCGAGGAGCCGGCCACGGGTGACACGCCGGAGCTGGCGGGCTTCCTGCGGCGTCGCTGGATGCGTACCCGGATCGCCCAACTCTCGGGTACGGGACGGCTGCTGTTGAGCCGTCAGGACGGTACGGAGGAGCTGGCCGCGCTGCGCATGCCGCTGCACTTCGCGTACGGGGCGGACGAGATGGTCTGGGCCCCGGCGGACCTGTCGGCGGCGGCCGCCCGCACCGGGGCGCACCACACGGTGGTGGCGGGCGCCGGCCACTCCCCCAACGTGTCGCACCCCCAGGAGCTGACGGACCGTCTCACCGGCTTCTGGGAGCGGACGAGCAGTCCGGCCAGGGTCAGTACTGCGCCTTGAGGTGCTGCCAGAAGCCGTCGCGCAGGGAGCGCCGGAGCGCGGCGTGGCCGCGCAGGGAGCGGCTGAGCAGGCGTTCCGCCTCGACGAGCAGGTCCTGGTCGACCGTTCCGGGCAGGTAGGGCGCGCCCGGCAGGAGTTCGGCGAGCCGGTCCCGGCCGCGCTCGGCGAGCCAGGTGGCCGCGATCTGGGCGCCGACGAAGCGCACCTCCTCGCGGGAGGGCGGCGGCTCGCCCTCGTTCTCGTACGTGGTGACGGGGCGGCGCGTGACGTACGGGCGGCAGAAGTCCAGCTCGAAGGTGCGCTGGCTGTCGACCTCCCAGAGCAGCGCCTCGGCCTGGTTGCGTCCCTCGGCGGCCTCGATGCCCCAGAGGTGGACGCGGGCGCCGTAGCCCTGGGCGGCCTCGACGGCCGAGACGAGGTCCTCGTCGCCGCCGACGAGGGCGGCGTCGCTGATGGCGCGGTGGCGGGCGAGGGACTCCAGGTCGGTGCGGATGAGAGAGTCGACGCCCTTCTGCTGGTTGCTGGCGTTGAGGTTGCCGAGGCGGACCTTGACGTCGGGGAGTTCGGCGATGGCCTGCTGCTCGGGGGTGTGGATGCGGCGGCGGGCGCCGTCGTACCAGTAGACGCGGAGGAGCCGGCTGTCCGCGAAGATCGTGCGGGCCGTGTCGATGAAGGCCTCGATGAGGCCCTCGGCGTCGAGGTCGAAGGAGCGCCGGTCCTCGGTGCCCGCCACCAGCAACCCGGCCGCAGCATGGACGTAACCCGCGTCGACGAAGATGGCGTGGGTGGAGGGGGTCTTGGCCACCTCGGCCAGCATCCGCCGCAGGAGCTCGTTGGTGCGCTCCAGGCGGGTGTCCAGCGCCCGCAGGCGGGCATCGGTGTCGGTGGGGGCTTCGGGCGGTCGGGTGGTGTCTGCGTCGTTCATACGGGGCTCATTGTCCGCCGCTCCGGGACCGGCCGCCACACCCTCCCACCTGCCGGTAGTTAGCAATCCAAAAATTTTCCTTAGCGTAAGGAATGTTTGCAGGACGCACGGCGTTGGAGCCGTACGTAACGCAGTTCTCCATCAGGAGGATCAACTCAGACGAAGGGAGAAGCCCGTGCGCTTCGAAATCCTGCGACTCGACGACATCGACGGCACGCCCGTCGACCGGACCGTCGTGGACGCCGCCTCCGTCAATCGGATCGTGCAGCAGGCCGCCTCGATCGGCCAGCGCATCTGGATCCGCCCCGCCGAGACCTCGGCCTCGTAACAGGTCGGGTCCATCCCACGCACCGCGCCCCCGCACGGACTTCGCAAGAGCGGAATCCGTACGGGGGCGCAGTGGTGTCCGGGGGCCCCCGGGTGCCGGCTCAGGCGTTCTGGATCACCTGGGTGATGCCGTTGATGATCTGCTGCACCGCGATGGCGGAGAGCATCATGCCGGCGAGGCGGGTCACCAGGACGACGCCGCCGTCCTTGATCACGCGGATGATCAGCAGCGAGTACCGCATGGTCAGCCAGAGCACGACGTGCATGGCGGCGATGGCGGTCCAGACGGAGACCTGCGAGGCCGCGCTGTCGGCGTTCTGCACGGCGAGGATGACCGAGACGATCGCGCCCGGCCCGGCGAGCAGGGGCATGCCGAGCGGGACGAGGGCGACGTTGACGTCCTTGGTCTGCTTGGGCTCGTCGGTCTTGCCGGTGAGCAGGTCGAGTGCGATGAGCAGCAGCAGGAGACCGCCCGCGATCATCAGCGCGGGGACGGAGACGTGCAGGTAGTCCAGGATCTGCTGGCCCAGCAGACCGAAGACGGTGATGACGCCGAAGGCGACGGCGACGGCCTGCCAGGCCATCCGGCGCTGCACCTTGGCGGCGCGGCCGGAGGTGAGGGCGAGGAAGATCGGGGTGATCCCGGGGGGATCCATGATGACGAAGAGGGTGAGGAACAGCGAGCCGAAGACGGCGACGTCGAACACGGTGGGGTGCCTTGCGGGAGAGGTGGAACGGTGGGGTGTGTCCCTGCAGGGCGGAATGCGGGATTCCGGCGGCAGGGCAGGAGGAACGCCGCCCCGCGCACGACGCGGAGCCGTACGGGGGCGGACCAGGAAGGGGAAGGCCTCGGAGCGGAGTCGGGTCGGGACGGACGCCCACGCCCGAACCGGGCGCGGCACGACACGGACCGACCGGAGAGCGGGGTCCCGGCCGACGGACCGGGGCAGCGGGTCCCCGGGCGACCGGGGAAGCGGGTGCCTCGCGGGGCTCCTGAAAGTCCGGGGGCGGGGCCGTGCGGCCCCGGTCCGCCGGAGCGGCCTCAGGCGGCAGGTCCGCCCGCGCCCGGGACCGGGAAGGCGCCCGCGGCGCGGCGGGTGATCTCGCCGTAGATCTCGGGGTCGGTGGTGTACTCGCCGAGGCGGCAGGTCTTGCGGCTGCCGTGGTAGTCGCTGGAGCCCGTGGTCAGCAGGCCGAGCTCCTTCGCGAGTCCGCGCAGCCGCGCCCGCGTCGCCTCGTCGTGGTCCATGTGGTCGACCTCGATGCCGTCGAGTCCGGCCTCGGCGAGCCGGGCTATCGAGGCCTCCGGCAGCACCTGGCCGCGCTTGACGGCGAGCGGGTGCGCAAAGACGGTGACGCCGCCGGCCGCCTTGACGAGGCGGATCGCGTCGACCGGGTCCAGCTCGTGCTTCTCGACGTACGCCCGGCCGCCGTCGGCGAGCCACTCGGGCGTGAACGCGCCGGACACGTCCGGTACGACGCCGAGCTCGACGAGCGCCTCCGCGACGTGCGGACGGCCCACGGAGCCGTCGCCGGCGATCCGGGCGACCTGCTCCCAGGTGACGGGGACGCCGAGCTCCTGGAGCTTGGCGACCATGCCGCGGGCGCGCGGCACCCGGTCGTCGCGGACGAGTTCGCGCTCGGCGAGGAGCGCCGGCTCCTCGGGGTCGAAGAGGTACGCGAGCATGTGCAGCCCGATGCCGTCCATCCGGCAGGACAGCTCGGCACCGGTGACGAGGGTCAGCCCCTCGGGCAGGGCCGCGATCGCCTCGGCGTGGCCCCGGGTGGTGTCGTGGTCCGTGAGCGCGACGACGTCGAGACCGGCCGCGGCGGCGTTCCGGACGAGTTCGGCCGGGGAGTCCGTACCGTCGGAGGCCGTGGAGTGGGTGTGCAGATCGATGCGCACGACGCGGTACTCCAGGGGCTCGGCACGGACGAGGGACGCTCCAGCATAACGGGCGAATCGAACACGCCCGTACGGAACGTCACCGGACGGACGGTCCGAGGACGACTCCTACCCGAGCAGCCTCGGGGTGAGCGCGCCGCAGGGCAGCAGGTCGACCTCGGCGCCCGCGTCGCGCAGGTCCGTGAGGACCAGCTCGTCGTACATCAGGAGGCCGGACTGCTCGGGCCAGACGATCGCCCACAGCCACAGGCCGCGCGCCTCGCCCGCGAAGACCGCGCGGTCCTGCGGGGCGCCGGTGACGTGCCAGAGCGGGGTGGGGCGGCCAGCGGCGAGCACCTTCGCCTGGGGCGGCTTGTCGATGGCCATGCCGGAGCCGGGGTCGAGGCCGTCGATGCCGGCGTACCGCGCGCCGAGTCCGACGCCGAGCTCCTCGGCGACCAGGAGCAGCTCGCCGATCCCGCCGAGCGGGCCGGGCCCGGAGCAGGCGACGGCCGTCGCGCGTCCGCCGCTGCGGTCGTCCCCGGCGTACGCGACCCCGGTGAAGAGCCAGCCGACGGGCAGGGGCCACGGCATCCACACCGGGACGTGGGATCTGTGCACCACGACTCCGAGGCCCTCGACGCTGGGCGGGATCACGGGCTGGAGCGGGTGCACCGAGCCGTGCACGTCACACTGCCAGGAGTCGGCGAAGAGACCGGGCGCCCTGACCCTGCCACCGCACTTCGGACAACTGGGTTCGCCCCTCATAGGGCTCAACGGTCCTAGCTCTTCCGCCCCGCGTCAAGGACGCCCACGAACGATCACCCGTACGGCCCGGAGCGTTCACCCCGGCCGGACCGCGGCGGCTGGAACGCGGGAGAGCACTCAGTCCAGGTCCACGGACCTGCGCAGCGGATCGCGCAGGTCCGTCCCCCGTGCGAGCCAGCGCTCCTCCAGGGCCTGCGCCCCGTGCACCCGCTTCCACGCCGCCTCGTTCGGCGTCATCGGCAGCAGCGGCAGGAAGCGGACAGGGTCCATCGGCGCGTCGAGCTCCAGATCCTCCACCAGGCCGCCCGACTCGGCGACGAGCACCGAGCTGAAGGGGGCGCCGGGCCAGAGCGGGTCGCCGACGTCGAGCGAGGCACCCGGCGCCACGACCACGCCCTCGACCTGGGGGGTGGCGGCGAGGACCGCGAGCGGGCGCAGCACCTTGTCGGTGTCGGCGAGCCCGCCCCGCACCGTGAGGACCAGCTCCGCGCGCGGGCCCTTCACCGGGTCGGCGAGCGCGGAGGTCGGATCGGCCATCGGCTGCGCGGACATCCCGAGGGTCGCGTACCGCACGAGGTCGCCGTCGACGAAGCGCAGCACCTCGATCCGGTCCGTGCCGAGGAAGGTCACCGCGGCCCGCGCGTCCGGTTCGCCGAGGGCGGTCCGCAGCCGGGCCTCGACCAGTGCAAGAACTTCTCCCATGTGGGGAGCATAGATCGCGTATGGAACGGGCAAAGTAAGGGATTGACCCTCTGTCGGCTGATAGTGTGGGCCACTGGTCGGGATTCCCGACTGCTCGTCACACGTCATCCCCGACAGGGGACCGGCCGGAGGAGGTGGGACTGCGATGGACCGAAGTCGGTCGGGCAGTACCAGCCGCTCTTCCGCCGCTCCGCACTCCTAGCCCGGTGCGCTCCCTCCGGTGACGTCCGGGTCCGGCACGGACCCGCCCCTCCGGCATCTCGCTCGACGGAAGAGCATCTTTCGCTTCCCCTGTCTGTAGCGACCGCCGTCTCCGCGCCCCTTCGGTGCCGCCCGCTTTGTGGACGACGTACCTCTCCGTCCCCATTCCGGGCTGTGCCATGCTCCGCGCCGACGGCCGATCCGTGAAGGAGCACGCCCATGTCGATGATCCGTGACCTCACCGCCGCCGTCCGCCCGGGCTTCCGGCACAGCCTGCGCAAGACCCCCACCACGTACACCTCGTACGACCCCACCCGTGACCCCTCGGCCTCCAGCGCCGTGGTCGACTGCGCCGTCTACCGCGACGGGCGCCGGATCGACGACCGGGCGTGCCTGACGCCGCGCGGCGCGATGCGCCAGGTGCGGGAGAGCGGCGGCTTCGCGTGGATCGGACTGCACGAGCCGACCGAGGCCGAATTCGCCGGTATCGCGGCCGAGTTCGGGCTGCACCCGCTCGCCGTCGAGGACGCCGTCCACGCCCACCAGCGGCCCAAGCTGGAGCGGTACGACGACACCCTCTTCACCGTCTTCAAGACCATCCACTACGTCGAGCACGCCGCACTCACCGCGACCAGCGAGGTCGTGGAGACCGGCGAGGTGATGGTCTTCACCGGCCCCGACTTCGTCATCACCGTCCGGCACGGCGGCCAGGGCTCGCTGCGCAACCTCCGCCACCGCCTCCAGGGCGAGCCGGAGCTCCTCGCCAAGGGCCCCTCGGCCGTCCTGCACGCCATCGCCGACCACGTCGTCGACGGCTACATCGCGGTCGCCGACGCCGTCGAGCTGGACATCGACCAGCTGGAGATCGACGTCTTCTCGCCGGCCGCGAAGGGCTCCACGCGCGGGGCGGACACCGGCCGGATCTACCAGCTCAAGCGCGAGGTGCTGGAGTTCAAGCGGGCCGTCACGCCGCTGCTCCGCCCGATGCAGCTGCTCTCCGAGCGGCCGATGCGGCTGGTCGACCCCGACATCCAGAAGTACTTCCGGGACGTCGCCGACCACCTCGCCCGCGTCCAGGAGCAGGTCGTCGGCTTCGACGAGCTCCTCAACTCGATCCTCCAGGCCAACCTGGCGCAGGCGACCGTCGCGCAGAACGAGGACATGCGCAAGATCACCTCGTGGGCGGCGATCGTCGCCGTCCCCACGGCGGTCTGCGGCGTGTACGGCATGAACTTCGCGTACATGCCGGAGCTGCAGTGGAAGTACGGCTACCCGATGGTGCTCGTCGGCATCGCCGCCATCTGCTTCACCATCCACCGCACCCTCAAGCGCAACGGCTGGCTGTAGATAGGCTTCGGCCATGACCGACACGCTGCTCACCGGCGCCCTCGTCGAGGAGGCCACCAAGAAGTCCGGCCTCATCTGGGTACGGGGCGCCGGCCCCGCCCGCGCGCTCTGGCACGTCTGGCACGACGGCGCCGCGCACGTCGTCGGCGACGGCCCCGGCGAGCAGCCGCTGCCGGGCCTGGTGGACGGCGGTACGGCCGAGGTGACCGTCCGCAGCAAGGACAAGGGCGGCCGACTCGTCGCCTGGACCGCCGCCGTCCGCGAGATCACCCCCGGCACGGAGGAGTGGGACGCGGCGGTCGCCGAACTGAAGGGGAAGCGGCTCAACGCCCCCGACGGCGAGGCCATGCCCGAGCGCTGGGCGCGCGAGTGCCGCGTGGTGCGGCTCGACCCGCGGTCCTCGACCACGGAGCTGCCGGACGGCTCCCTGGCCGCCGTGCCGCTCCCGACGGCGGCGAACACCCGCCGCCCGGTCCCGGCGGGTCTGCCGAAGCTGCTGTTCCGCAGGAAGCGCTAAGTACGGGGCAGCTGCTTGCCGTAGTCGAGGGTCTCCTCCTTCGACGGGGCGGTGAGCGGGAAGTCCTTGTTCCACTCGGAGAGCACCACGACGCCCGCTCCCCCGCCCCGCGCGAACTGCACGGGGTACGGCTCGCCGTCCAGGGACACGTCGAGCGTGCCGCCCTCGCCGTCGGCCCCGCCCTTGACCTTGACCGTGCGGATCCCGCCGATCTGGTCCCGGTCTCCCTTGACCTTCTCGCCGTGCAGGCCGATCAGCCCGTCGAGGAGCGGCCCCATGTCGGTGAAGCCGCGCAGCTGCTTGTACGAGGGGTCGCCCTGGGGGACCTTCACGTACTTGTCGTCGAGCGTGTCGGCGGCCTCGGAGTCCGCCTCGGAGGGCGTGTCGCCCTCCTTGCCGTCGTGGGCCCAGAACCCGGCGTCGGCCTTCAGATAGAGCGCGTCGCCGACCCTCAGCAGCTCGAAGGTGCTGTTCTTCGTCGTCACCGAGCCGGTGGCGCCGTCCTGCTTGAGGCGCATGTTCAGCTTGAAGGTGCCGCCCTTGCTGACCAGGGTGCCGGACAGCCGTACCGCCTTCGCCGCGTCCGCCGCGGTCTGCGCCTTGCTCTCGATCTCGGGTGCGGAGAGTCTCCCCACCCCGTTCGTCCCCTCGTCCGGGTCGGCGGCGCAGGCCGTGAGTCCCACCGTCAGTCCGGCGCAGAGCGCCAGGGGCGTGACGGCCCTGCGGATACGCGATGACGGGGTGCGAACGGTCATCTGCGCTGCCTCTCGTGTCGTGTGGGGGGGACGGGCGCGGCCCGTACGGGGTGCCGGGGGCGGCCCGCGTTCCCGACCGGGCGGAAGGGCCGGGTCCGGTGTCGGGGCCGATGGGGGGAACGGCAGACCGCAGCGTACCCGGGACGGGTGAGGGGCCCCGCAGGCAGCCGTACGGAGTCGCTGCCGGGGCGGGGCGGAACGTCACGGGCTAGCCTGAACCCGGCAAAGCTCTGCAATCCCCGGCAAAGCTCTGCGACGGCTCGAATCGTGCGGCATCGAGGAGGCGCGTGGCATGGCGGCAGGCGCCCCCCGGATCTTCGTCTCCCATCTCGCCGGGGTCCCCGTCTTCGACCCGGTCGGCGACCAGGTCGGCCGCGTCAGCGACCTCGTCGCCATGCTCCGCGTCGGCCGCAGGCCGCCCCGGCTGCTCGGCATGGTCGTGGAGGTGCTGAGCCGCCGCCGGGTCTTCGTCCCCATGACCCGGATCACCGGCGTCGCCTCCGGCCAGGTCATCACGACCGGCGTCGTCAACATGCGGCGCTTCGAGCAGCGGCCCACCGAGCGGCTCGTCCTCGGCGAGCTCCTCGACCGGCGCGTGACGCTGGTGGAGTCGGGCGAGGAGGTCACCGTCCTCGACGTCGCCATCCAGCAGCTGCCCGCCCGCCGCGACTGGGAGATCGACAAGGTCTTCGTCCGGCGCGGCAAGGGCGGGGTGCTGAGCCGCAGGGGGGAGACGCTGACCGTCGAGTGGTCGGCCGTCACCGGTTTCTCCCTGGAGGAGCACGGGCAGGGCGCCGAGAGTCTGCTCGCCACCTTCGAGAAGCTGCGCCCCGCCGACCTCGCCAACGCCCTGCACCACCTCTCCCCCAAGCGGCGTGCCGAGGTCGCCGCCGCCCTCGACGACGACCGGCTCGCCGACGTCCTGGAGGAGCTGCCGGAGGACGACCAGATCGAGATCCTCGGCAAGCTGAAGGAGGAGCGCGCCGCCGACGTCCTGGAGGCGATGGACCCGGACGACGCCGCCGACCTGCTGTCCGAGCTGCCCGAGGAGGACCAGGAGCGGCTGCTCACCCTGATGCGGCCGGACGACGCGGCCGACGTGCGCCGGCTGCTCGCGTACGAGGAGCGCACGGCGGGCGGTCTGATGACGACCGAGCCGATCGTGCTGCGCCCGGACGCGACCGTCGCGGACGCGCTGGCCCGGGTCCGTCAGCAGGACCTGTCCCCGGCGCTCGCGGCGCAGGTGTACGTGTGCCGGCCGCCGGACGAGACGCCGACCGGGAAGTACCTGGGCACGGTGCACTTCCAGCGGCTCCTGCGCGATCCGCCGTTCACGCTGGTCGGTTCGCTCGTGGACAGCGACCTGGCGCCGCTGGGTCCGGACACCCCGCTGCCGGCCGTGACCAGCTACCTCGCCGCGTACAACATGGTCGCCGCGCCCGTGGTGGACGAGAGCGGCTCGCTGCTCGGCGCGGTCACCGTCGACGACGTGCTCGACCACCTGCTGCCGGACGACTGGCGGGAGACCGAGTTCCACGAGGAGGGGGCCGGACATGGCGGCTGAGCGCGAGCGGGACCGGGAGCGCGAGCGGGAGCGGGAGCGGGCCGTGCCCCGCATCCGGCTCGACCTGCCGCGCGAGCGGCGGTCCCGGCTGCTGCCGGAGTACGACCCCGAGGCCTTCGGGCGCCTCTCGGAACGGATCGCGCGCTTCCTGGGCACGGGCAGGTTCCTGGTCTGGATGACCCTGACGGTCGTCGTCTGGATCGGGTGGAACGTCTTCGCGCCGTCGTCGCTGAGGTTCGACGAGTACCCCTTCATCTTCCTGACGCTCGCGCTGTCCCTGCAGGCCTCGTACGCGGCGCCGCTGATCCTGCTCGCCCAGAACCGGCAGGACGACCGGGACCGGGTCAATCTCGAACAGGACCGGAAGCAGAACGAGCGGTCGATCGCGGACACCGAGTACCTGACCCGGGAGATCGCGGCGCTGCGGATGGGCCTCGGCGAGGTCGCGACCCGCGACTGGATCCGCTCGGAGCTCCAGGACCTGCTCAAGGAGCTGGAGGAGCGCCGGGATCTATTCCCGTCCGGCGAGGACCGCGGAAGTGACGTACCCGACCGTTGACAGCCCTTTCACCGGCCCGTGGTCGGCGCCGTACCATCGTCGGTATGGCTACGGAAGACGCGGTGCTCGCAGCACTGGCGACGGTGAACGACCCTGAGATCAACAAGCCGATCACTGAGCTCGGCATGGTCAAGTCGGTGGAGATCGAACCGGACGGCAGGGTCGCCGTCACGGTGTACCTGACGGTTTCCGGCTGTCCGATGCGCGACACCATCACGCAGCGCGTGACCGAGGCCGTCTCCCGGGTCGAGGGCGTCACCGCCGTCGACGTCTCGCTGGACGTGATGAGCGACGAGCAGCGCAAGGAGCTGGCGGCGGCACTGCGCGGCACGGGCGCCGAGCGCGAGGTCCCCTTCGCGAAGCCGGGCTCGCTGACCCGGGTGTACGCGGTGGCCTCCGGCAAGGGCGGCGTCGGCAAGTCCTCCGTGACCGTGAACCTGGCCGCGGCGATGGCCGCCGACGGCCTGAAGGTCGGTGTCGTGGACGCCGACATCTACGGCCACAGCGTGCCGCGGATGCTGGGCGCGGACGGCCGTCCGACCCAGGTCGAGAACATGATCATGCCGCCGTCGGCGAACGGCGTGAAGGTCATCTCCATCGGCATGTTCACCCCGGGCAACGCGCCGGTGGTGTGGCGCGGCCCGATGCTGCACCGCGCGCTCCAGCAGTTCCTCGCGGACGTGTACTGGGGCGATCTGGACGTCCTCCTGCTCGACCTGCCGCCGGGCACCGGCGACATCGCGATCTCGGTCGCGCAGCTCGTCCCGAACGCGGAGATCCTCGTGGTCACCACCCCGCAGCAGGCGGCGGCCGAGGTCGCCGAGCGGGCCGGCTCGATCGCCGTCCAGACCCACCAGAAGATCGTCGGCGTCGTCGAGAACATGGCGGGCCTGCCGTGTCCTCACTGCGACGAGATGGTCGACGTGTTCGGCACGGGCGGTGGCCAGAAGGTCGCGGACGGCCTGACGCAGACCACGGGCGCGACGGTCCCGGTCCTCGGCTCGATCCCGATCGACGTACGGCTCCGCGAGGGCGGCGACGACGGCAAGCCGGTCGTCCTCTCCGACCCCGACTCCCCGGCGGGCGCGGCCCTCCGCGCGATCGCCGGCAAGCTCGGCGGCCGCCAGCGCGGCCTCTCGGGCATGAGCCTGGGCATCACGCCGCGCAACAAGTTCTGAGACGTGACGGAGGGCGCCCCCGGTGGGGGCGCCCTCCGTCACGTCCAGGCGCCGTACGCGCCCGGGTTCGTCACGTCCAGGCGCCGTAAGCGCCCGGGTTCGTCATGTTCAGGCGCCGTACGCGCCCAGGTCCTTCACCTGTGAGAAGCCGAGCCCGTACGCGCTCATCCCCCGCCCGTACGCCCCGATGTGCACCTCTCCCGTGGATCCGGCAAGGACCCAGCCGAACTCGGACTCCCGGTAGTGGAACGGCACCGGCACCCCGTCCACGGGCAGCGACAGGGTCGTCCAGTCCGGACCGTCGAGGTCGTCGGCCAGCTCGAAGGCCGTCTCCGTCTGCTGGTCCAGCCAGTGGTCCCGCAGCGCGTGGTCGAGGGAGGCGGGCCAGGTGTGGGCGAGGAGCCCGGAGCCGGCCAGCCAGGCGGCGGAGGAGACGGTGGTGGCGTCGAGGACGCCGGTGCCGTCTCCGGTGCGGCGCACGGGGTTCGCGGCGACCGTCACGACGACGGCGAAGCGCTCCTTCTCCGCGCTGCCGGCCTCGGACCTTATCGACGGCTCGTCACCGTGGCCCATCGAGCCGTGCTGGACGGTGCCGTCCGCCGCCGTGCCGACCTGCATCAGCCGGCGCGGGCCGGTGAACGCCTCGTCCAGCCCGTACCAGGCGAAGGGTGCGCGCAGAAAGCCATCGGCTTCCACCCGACTCGTCGTCTTCATCTCGGCCGCCTCCTCGTTCCGTCAACAGAGGGAGGATAGCCACCGAGGAGGAGTGGTTCGGTGACAGGCCGTCGTCAGGTGGCGTCGGAGTCGTACGGAGGGCGCTCCTCGGTGTCCGTCTTGTCCTGCTTCTTCAGCAGGTCCGGGGAGCCGTTGACCGCGGCGGGCGCGGGCGCCGACTCGCGGCCGTGGACGGCGTCGGCGACCTCGTTCATCTCCTTCTTGAGGTCGAAGGTGCCGCGCAGCTCCTTGAGCTCCTTGAGGTCCTCGTTGCTCTCCAGCTGCTTGCGGAGGAACGTCTTGGGGTTGAGGTCCTCGAACTCGAAGTCCTTGAACTCCGGGCCCAGCTCGCTGCGGATGTCCTGCTTCGCGCTGTCGGAGAACTCGCGGACCTTCCGGATGAAGCGCGAGACGTCCTGGATCACCTTCGGGAGCTTGTCCGGCCCGAAGACGAGCACGGCGAGGACCACGAGCGTCACCAGCTCGAGTGCGCCTATGTCGCTGAACACCTAGTAGCTCCTTCACGCCGGTCCAGGGCCCGGTCCACGGTACCCGCCCAAACTGTCGGACGGGTACCTCGCGGTGTCCGCCACACGGCGCTCAGGTGCCCTGCGAGGACCCGAGCGTCAACGTCTTTGTCAGCTCTTTGCCGTCCCGGCTCAGGGTGAGCTCCAGCCTGTCGCCGGGGCGGTGGGCGCGGATCTTCACGATGAGCTCCTCGCCGCTGTGCACGCGCTGGCCGTCGACCTTGGTGATGACGTCCCCCGGCCGGAGCCCCGCCTTGGCGGCCGGGCCGCCGGCGGTGACGGAGGCGGAGCCGTCCTTGCCCTTCTCGCCGACCCGGGCGCCGTCGCCCTGGAACTGCATGTCGAGGCTCACACCGATGACGGGGTGGGTGGCCTTGCCGGTGTTGATGAGCTCCTCGGCGACGCGCTTGCCCTGGTTGACCGGTATGGCGAAGCCGAGGCCGATGGAGCCGGGCTGGCTCGCGCCGCCGTCCTCTCCGTCGCCGGAGCCGCCGCCGGCGGCGCGGATCGCGCTGTTGATGCCGATGACCCGCGCCTTGGAGTCGAGCAGCGGGCCGCCGGAGTTGCCGGGGTTGATGGGGGCGTCGGTCTGGAGCGCGTCGACGTAGCTGATGTCGCTGCCGTCGCCCTTCTCGCCGCCGGCGGTGATCGGCCGCTCCTTGGCGCTGATGATGCCGGAGGTGACGGTGTTGGAGAGGTCGAAGGGGGCGCCGATGGCGACGACGGGGTCGCCGACGCGGACGTTGTCGGAGTTGCCGAGCGGCAGCGGCTTGAGGCCGGAGACGCCGGTGACCTGGACGACGGCCAGGTCGTAGCCGGTGTCCTTGCCGATGAGCTTGGCGCGGGCCGTCTCGCCGCTGGAGAAGGTCACCGAGATGTCCTCGGAGGACGCGGCCCCGTCGACGACGTGGTTGTTGGTGAGGATGTGGCCCTTGGTGTCCAGGACGAATCCGGTGCCGGTGCCGGAGGAGCCGTTGCCCCGGACGTGCAGGGTGACCACGCCGGGCAGGGCGCTGGCGGCGATCCCGGCGACGCTGTCGGGGGCGCGGCCGGTGTCCCCGGCCTCGGCCTGCGGCAGCTCGACGGTGGTGAGTCCGCCGTTCCGCTCGACGTACGCGCCGATCCCGCCGCCGATGACGCCGGTGACCAGGGCGAAGGCGAGCGCGGCCGCGATCGCGAGCCCCTTCCGGGACTTCTTCGGGGGCAGCGGCGGGGCGCCGGTCCCGGGGGCGCTCCAGGGGTCGTACTGCACCCAGGGCGCGGCCGCGCCCTGCGGCTGGGGGTGCGGGTGGGCGTGCGCCGGTGGCTGGGGATGGGGCTGCGGGTGGGGCTGCGCCTGCGGCGGTACGGCGGCGGGCGGGCGCTGCACGGGCGGCGCGGGCGCCCACGGTCCCGGCTCGCCGTAGGGCGGCGTGCGGTACTCGTCGGGCGTGTGCAGGGGCTGCCGCGCCTGCGGCGCGGGGGCGTGGGCCTCGGAGGCCTGGGCCGCGGCGGGCACGGGGGCCGCCACGGGGGCCGGCTCTGCCGGGGGTACGGCGGCGGGCCCGGCCGCGGGCTCCGGCGCGGTCTTCGTCGGCTCGACGGCGGGCTCGGGGGCGGTCTTCGTCAGCTCGACCGCCGGCGCGGGCGCGGCCTCCGGGGCCGGGGTCTCCCCCGGCTGCCCGGAACCGGCCGCCACGGGCTGCGCCGCGGGCGGTTCGGGTGCCCGGGGCCCGGAGGCCGGCGCCGGGTCCGTCAGGTCGGCCGGCTCCTGCCCGGGGGAGGGCTGGGGCGCGGGCAGGGGGAAGTCACCGTCGCCCTCGTCGGCCGGGGGCGGCGTGGGTATCCGCGCCGCCTCCGGTGTGCTCGAAGGCCGGCTCCACCAGTTCGGCTTCCCGTTGTTCATGCTCTCCCCGCAACAGCTGACCCGTCCGCGCCCTGGGTCGGGCGCCCCTGCCCCTGGATTCAACCAGGTCGCGGGTCAGCGGTGGGAGCCGAGCGGTCCGGTCGACGGGCTCGCCATCGGGCTGGGCCCGGGGGCGAAGGCCAGCTGGAGGGCCGGAGCCGTCGGCCGCACGAACGGCGAGAGGGCGAGGAGCGACTGCGGGACCGTGCTCTGGGCCACGGCCACGACCGGTCCTTGGGGGACCGTCCCCTGGGCCACCGCCACGACCATCGGCCCCGGTGGGACCTCGGCCCGGGCCACCGCGGCACGCGGCTCGGCGTCGCCGACGGACGAGTCGCCCGGTCGCTCGCCGGAGCGCGTGCCGCGCCCGAGGCCGATCCCGGTGCTCGTGCCGCCGGTCCCGGTGCTCGTGCCGCCGGTCCCGGTGCTCGTGCCGCCGGTGGCGGTGGTGCGCAGTGGGGTGACGGCGCCGCCGGTGGCGGTGGCGCGCAGCGGGGTGACGGCGCTGCCGGTGCCCTGGCCGCCGCGTGCGCTCGCGCTCACCGAGGCTTCGAGGGGCAGGGTGCCGCCGAGGGCGATCGCGGCGAACGAGACGGCGCTGGCCGCCGCGAAGGCGAAGCGCCGGCCCCGTCCGGAGGTCCCGGAGGGCCGGTGGCCGACGGCGTGGATGCGGAAGCCCGCGCCGGGGGTGCCGGGGTGCGGGGTGACGACGGCGGTGGCGAAGCCGTCCGACTTCACTCCGCCCGTGCCGAGGAGCTCTTCGAGGGGGCCGCGCGGTCCGCCGGGCCCTCCCGGCTCGCCGGGTCCCCCGGGGAGCCCCTGGAGGCGGGCGAGGAAGCCCTCCGAGGGCGGCGGAGGGGCCGCCGAGGCGAAGACGCTCTTCAGCGTGCGCTGGGCGTCGGCCTCGGCCTTGCAGCGGGCGCAGGTCGCCAGGTGGGCGAGGACCCGCTCGCGGGCGTCGTGGCCGAGCTCGCCGTCGACGAGCGCGGCCAGCCGGTCCCCGAGGTGGTGCTCCGCGGGGGTCGGCGACGTGGGACGTGTGCCGCTCACGCTGTCGCTGCCTCCCATCCGACGGAGGCGAGCGCACGCTCCGCCCGGGCCTCGGGCGAGCGGTGCTTGAGCGCCTTGCGCAGGTGGGAGCGGCCGCGGTGGATGCGGCTGCGGACGGTGCCGAGCTTCACGCCGAGGGTCGCGGCGATCTCCTCGTACGACAGTCCCTCGATGTCGCAGAGGACGACGGCCGCGCGGAACTCGGGCGCGAGGGTGTCGAGGGCCTGCTGCACGTCGGCGTCGAAGTGCGTGTCGTTGAACACCTGCTGCGGAGAGGGCTCGCGGCTGGGCAGCCGCTCGGCCGCGTCGTCGGCGAGCGCGTCGAAACGGATGCGCTGCTTGCGGCGGACCATGTCGAGGAAGAGGTTGGTGGTGATGCGGTGCAGCCAGCCCTCGAAGGTGCCCGGGGTGTACGTCGACAGCGAGCGGAAGACGCGGACGAAGACCTCCTGGGTCAGGTCCTCGGCGTCGTGCTGGTTGCCCGTCAGGCGGTAGGCGAGGCGGTAGACCCGGCCGCTGTGGGTGCTGACGATCTCCTCCCAGGTGGGAGGGGTCCACGCCTGCGATTCCGCATCCGATGCGAAGGTCGCGGTGGTGGGAGCGGAGTCGGTGGTGCGGAAACGGTCAGCGGTGTCGGTCACGGATTTCGGCTCACCCGCCGACCTGAGAAGACGCCGAAGCACTCCTCCCCGATCCACAAGCGCAGCCGCACCTCCCCTGTCGGCTCTGGTGGTGTCCAGTGGAGCCCCTACCATAGCCACCTCGCCCGTTAGCTCCGGATAAGAATCTTTACGCGAATTTGGGGCCGGCTCGCCCGGCTCCCTCGTCGCGTCCTTACCCCTGGTGAACGCACGGTCCCATCTGCGGGTTCCCGCTGACAGCGGATACAGTCACCGTTGCGTCAACTACGGGGACAGGAGAGGGCCATTACCGCCAACCGGCAGACGAGCTGGTCGTTCGCCGACGCCTTCGTCGCCGAGGACGAAGCTCTGCGCTGGGCCCGGGAGCGGGCCCGGGAGGCAGGGCTGCCCTCGGTGTCGCCGGGCACCGGTGGGGCGCTGCGCCTGCTCGCCGCGACGGCGGACGCCAAGGCGGTGGCGGAGATCGGCACCGGCACGGGCGTGTCCGGGATCTACCTGCTGCTCGGGATGCGGCCGGACGGCGTCCTGACGACGGTGGACCTCCAGCCGGAGCGTCAGCAGCTCGCCAAGACGGCGTTCCGGGCGGCCGGCTTCGCGGGCAACCGGGCCCGTTTCATCCCCGGCCGCGCCCTGGACGTGCTGCCCCGGCTCGCGGACGGCGGATACGACCTCGTGTTCTGCGACGGCGACCGGCTCGAGTACCTGGACTACCTCGCTGAATCGTTGCGCCTGCTGCGACCGGGGGGTCTGGTCTGCTTCGAGGGGGTCTTCGCCGACGGCCGCACGGTCGATTCGGGGGCCCAGCCGGCGGAGGTCCAGCGGATCCGCGAGCTGCTGCGCGCGGTGCGGGAGAGCCAGGAGTTCGTCCCCTCCCTGCTGCCGGTGGGCGACGGCCTGCTCTGCGCGGTACGACGCGGCTGACCGTTCGTCCGGCCCTGACCGCTCGCCCCACGGGGGCGCGCCGCCGCCGGAGACGCCGCTGCCCCGGCACGGCGGACCGTACCGGGGCAGCGCTCAGGAATCGTGGAGAAGAGGGTCAGCCGACGACCTTCTTGAGGGCGTCGCCCAGCGCCTCGGCCTCGTCCGGGGTCAGCTCGACGACAAGCCGACCGCCGCCTTCGAGCGGAACGCGCATGACGATGCCCCGCCCCTCCTTGGTCACCTCGAGCGGGCCATCACCCGTCCGCGGCTTCATGGCCGCCATGCTTGTTCCCCTTCCTGAAACCAGCTCATCGTCAGCCGGGCAGCTCCTTGATGTGGAGCACGCGTCACCGGCTTCGAACACATTGCTTCCAGGTCATTATCCCGCATGGCAGGACCCGATGACCAACATCGCTTGGCATCGCTTGCGCAACGCGCTCTCTCAAAACCCCACATTTCGGGGATCGGCCTGCGATACTTCGCCGCTCGATGTCGGAGCGGCTCCTTCCCGTCTTTGACGCACCTCACATGGGCGGCACGGGTGATCTCCGCCATGCTGGGCTGGTCAACCACGCAATGAGGCGAAGGGATCCCGATGGCCGACACGGTGCTGTACGAGGTGAGCGACGGGCTCGCCACCATCACGATCAACCGGCCCGAGGCCATGAACGCGATGAACGTGGCGGCCAAGGTCGCCCTCCGGGACGCCGCGGAGACGGCCGCGGCCGACCCCGCCGTTCGGGCGGTGCTGCTCACGGCGGCCGGCGACCGGGCGTTCTGCGTGGGCCAGGACCTGAAGGAGCACGTCGGGCTGCTCACGGCCGACCAGGAGTCCGGCACGAGCGAGACCATGAACACGGTCCGTGACCACTACAACCCGATCGTGCGCGCGCTCACCGGCATGCGCAAGCCGGTCGTCGCGGGCGTGAACGGCGTCGCCGCCGGGGCGGGCTTCGGCTTCGCGCTCGCGGCCGACTACCGGGTGGTCGCGGACACGGCCTCCTTCAACACCTCCTTCGCGGGCGTGGCCCTCACCGCCGACTCGGGCGTGTCGTGGACGCTGCCCCGGCTGATCGGCGCGAGCCGGGCCTCCGACCTGCTGCTCTTCCCGCGCTCGATCAGCGCCCAGGAGGCGTACGAGCTGGGCATCGTGAACCGGCTGGTCCCGACCGCCGACCTGGCCGCCGAGGCGGAGAAGGTGGCCCGCACCCTCGCGCAGGGCCCGACGGTGGCGTACGCGGCCCTGAAGGAGTCCCTCGCCTTCGGCGCCGACCACTCCCTCACCGAGGCCCTCGGCAAGGAGGAGGAGCTCCAGACCCTGGCGGGCGCCTCGGAGGACCACACGATCGCGGTCCGCGCCTTCATCGCCAAGGAGAAGCCGAAGTACCTGGGCCGCTGAGTCCGGACGGAACCCGTCGGTAACGACTGGTGGGCGGGTCTATAGGATCCGCTCACCATTCGTACGCACATACCTGGGGGGTTCCGTGCGTCCTTCTCCTTCCGCGCGCCTTCTTCGCGGCGCGCTCACGGCGGGCCTGTCCCTCGGCCTGTCCGCCACCGCCCTGTCCTCGCCGGCGGCCGCCGAGGACGGCTGGGAACGCTGTCCCGACAACGCCGTGTGCGGCTTCAGCCAGCCGCTGTACCAGGGCGACATGATCGTGATCCGGAAGCCGATGGCGTCCCTCGGCTCCTGGGACAACCGCATCCGGTCGTTCATCAGCCACCTGCCGGGTTACGACGCCGTCTGCTTCTACCCGAAGCCCGGCCTCGACCCGGACGGCTCGATCCACTTCTACAACTCGGAGTCCTTCGACGAGAGCGCCTACCCGCAGCTCGACCGGGCGGTCAGCTCCGTCGACATCGGCCCGGACGCGGACGACTTCTGCGGCACCGAGAGCCGTCTGCCGTTCCTGTATGACAACCCGCGTCCGCGTCCCGCCACGCTCCCCGCGACCGGCGCGTTCGGCGACCTGAACCACGACGGGTACGCCGACGTCGTCGCGCGGAACCTGATCGGCCAGCTGTGGACGTCCCACGCCTACACCAGCCCCGGCCGGAACCTGTTCGTCGGCGGCGGCTGGGACGTCATGACCAAGCTGACCCGGCACGGCGACTACGACGGCGACCGCAACGAGGACGTCCTCGCCCGCGACAAGGCCGGTGCCCTGTGGCTCTACCCCGGCAACGGCCAAGGCTGGTTCAAGCCCCGCGTCAAGATCGGCGGCGGCTGGAACACCATGCGGGACCTTGCCGCGGCCGGTGACCTCACCGGTGACGGCAAGGCGGACCTGCTCGCCTCCGACAGCGACGGCGTCCTGTGGACGTACCCCGGCAACGGGCGCGGCTGGTTCGGCGCCCGCAAGAAGGTCGGCGGCGGCTGGAAGGCGATCAACGAGCTCGTCGGCGCCGGCGACATGAACTCCGACAAGAAGGCCGACCTGGTCGCCCGCGACACGGCGGGCAAGCTCTGGCTCTACCCGGGCAACGGCCGGGGTTGGTTCACCACGCGCAAGCTCATCGGCACCGGCGGCTGGAACAGCCATGCCGAGCTGGCCGGCCTCGGCGACGTCACCGGTGACGGCCGCCCCGACCTGGTGGCGCACGCCCCCGGCAGGGAGTCCTACGAGGGCCGGGTCCGGCTCCGCGTCTACCCCGGCACCGCCGACGGGCACCTCCTCGCGCCCCGGGACCTCGGCGATCTCCGGTCCACCAGCTTCGCCTTCTGACCTCTTCCCTCTTCGTGAACGGATTCCGATTCATGATCCGCAGCAACCGGGGCCGCCGCGCCCTGGCCGCCGCCGTGACCACGGCGGCCTCCCTGGCGACGCTGATGACCGCCGCCCCGCCCGCCGCGGCGGGCTCGGAACGCTGTCCTTCGGGCCGGCTGTGCGTCTTCCAGTACCGCGAGTACCAGGGCGAGATGAAGATCATCACGTCCAGCCAGGCCACCCTGGGCACCTGGGACAACACGATCTCGTCGGTGGTCAACAACTCCGGTCTGTACGCCGTCCTCTGGAGCGACCCCCGGTACACCGGCGGCGATTCCCTGCACGTGGACCCGCACAACGGCCCCATCAGCTTCGACGGCTCCGTCATGGGCCAGCTCGACAACAAGATCAGCTCCATCCGCGTGGCCACCACCAGCTACGAGGCGACCCAGGGCGTTCCGTGGTTCGACTGGTCGGCCGAGAAGCGTCCGAGCGGCCTGCCGGCCGCCGCGCGGTTCGGGGACCTGAACAACGACGCCCTCCCGGACCTCGTGGAGCGGGCCGACGACGGCCGTCTGTGGTTCCTCAACGGCGTACGGGACGCCAACTGGAACACCAAGGGCACGCTGATCGGCGGTGGCTGGAACGCCATGACGCAGATCGTCCGGCACGGCGACTACAACGGCGACGGCAACGAGGACGTCTTCGCCCGCGACAGGGCCGGCGTGCTCTGGCTCTACCCCGGCAACGGCCGGGGCTGGTTCAAGCCCCGCGTCAAGATCGGCGGCGGCTGGAACACCATGAAGGAGATCAAGGCGGTCGGTGACATCACCGGCGACGGCCGCCGCGACATGGTCGCCCGGGACACCGCCGGTGTCCTGTGGACGTACCCGGGCAACGGCCACGGCTGGTTCGGCGCGCGCAAGAAGGTCGGCGGCGGCTGGAACGCCATGAACCGGCTCGTGGCGCCCGGCGACATGACCGGCGACGGCAAGTCCGACCTGGTCGCCCGGGACGGCTCCCGCGGACTCTGGCTCTACCCGGGCAACGGTAGCGGCACCTTCGGCGCCCGCACCAAGCTGCCGTACGCCTGGCCGTCGAACGAGCCGGTCATGTCCGTCGGCGACGTGACGGGCGACGGCAAGGCCGATCTCATGCGGACGATCAACTTCTGGGACCTGCACGTCTACCCGGGCAACGGCCGCGGTGGCATCGGCGGCCCGCAGTACATCACCATGTACGACCCCGCCGATCGCGTCCACGTCTTCTGACGGGCGCGTGGCCCGGGGCGGCAAGGCACCCCCTACCCGTCGCCCCGGGCCACGCACCCCTTCAGGTGGTCGTCGACCAGACCGCACGCCTGCATCAGGGCGTAGGCCGTGGTGGGGCCGATGAAGCGGAGGCCGCGCTTCTTGAGGGCCTTGGAGAGGGCCGTCGACTCGTCGGTGACCGCCGGGACCTCGGCGAGCGTGCGCGGGGCGGAGCGGGTCGTCCGGTCGGGGGCGTGGGACCAGATCAGCGCGTCGAGTTCGCCCGGGGACCAGTCGGCGAGCAGCTTCGCGTTGGCCAGGGTCGCGTCGACCTTGGCGCGGTTGCGGATGATGCCCTCGTCGGCGAGGAGCCGCTCGCGGTCCGCCTCGCCGAAGGCGGCGACGGAGGCGATCTCGAAGCCGGCGAAGGCGCGCCGGAAGCCCTCGCGGCGGCGCAGGATCGTGATCCACGACAGGCCCGACTGGAAGGCCTCCAGGCAGAGCCGCTCGAAGAGCGCGTCGTCGCCGTGGACCGGGCGCCCCCACTCCTCGTCGTGGTACGCGACGTAGTCCTCGGTCGACAGGCCCCAGGGGCAGCGCAGCAGCCCGTCGGGCCCGGGGATCGCCTCGCCCGTCACTTCTCGCCGCCCTCCGCGCCGGCGTCACCGGCGCCGCCCGCGCCCGCGAGCGCCTCCTCCAGCTCGGCGATCCGGGCGTCGCGCTCGGCGAGTTCGGCGCCGAGGCGCACGAGGACGTCGTCCACGTCGGCCATCCGGTAGCCGCGGGGGGCGACGGGGAGGCGGAGCGCCTCGACGTCGGCGCGGTCCACCGGGCGGGCGACCGGAAGCGGGTCGACGAGCTGCTCGGGCGCCACCTCGGGCAGCACCTCGCTGTCGCCGCCGCCGACCACGGCGAGGGTCACCGCGGCCACGACCACGACCATCGTGATGAGCAGAAACCAGAACACCTGCGCGCCTCTCCCCGGAGTGGAAAACGTCCCGTGCCGATCGTGCCACGTGCCACCGACGGTTAGGGTCACAGGCGAACGGACGCGAGGGAGGACAAAAGGGATGCTGCGCTTGGGACGGCGTGAATTCGGGCCGCACGAGCCGGTGATCATGGCGATCGTGAACCGGACCCCGGACTCCTTCTACGACCAGGGCGCGACCTTCCGGGACGAGCCCGCGCTCGCCCGGGTCGAGCAGGCCGTGGCGGAGGGGGCGGCGATCATCGACATCGGCGGGGTGAAGGCGGGCCCCGGCGAGGAGGTGACGGCCGAGGAGGAGGCGCGGCGCACGGTCGGCTTCGTCGCCGAGGTCCGCAGGCGCCACCCCGACGTGGTGATCAGCGTCGACACCTGGCGGGCGGACGTCGGCGAGGCGGTCTGCGAGGCCGGGGCGGACGTCCTCAACGACGCGTGGGGCGGGGTCGACCCGCGGCTCGCGGAGGTCGCCGCGAAGTACGGGGCGGGGCTCGTCTGCACGCACGCGGGCGGCGCGGAACCGCGGACCCGGCCGCACCGGGTGGAGTACGAGGACGTGATGGCCGACATCTTGCGGGTCACGGTGGGCCTCGCGGAGCGCGCGGCCTCGCTCGGCGTGCGGCGGGACGGGATCATGATCGACCCCGGTCACGACTTCGGGAAGAACACCCGGCACAGCCTGGAGGCGACGCGGCGGCTCGGGGAGATGGCGGCGACGGGGTGGCCGGTGCTGGTGTCCCTGTCCAACAAGGACTTCGTGGGTGAGACGCTCGACCGGCCGGTCAAGGAGCGGGTCCTCGGGACGCTGGCGACGACGGCGGTCTCGGCGTGGCTCGGCGCCCAGGTGTACCGGGTGCACGAGGTCGCGGAGACGCGGCAGGTACTGGACATGGTGGCGTCCATCGCCGGTCACCGTCCGCCGGCGGTCGCCCGGCGCGGGCTGGCGTAGACCTGCTCCTGAGGCCCGGTGGTCGGTTGTGCCCACCCGTTCCGCCCTGCGGAACGCCTGCCCACAACCGACCGGCGCCGGTCGGCCTACCGGCCGACCTCCTTCGTCACCAGGGCCACCGCCTCCTCCACGTCGTCCGTGACGTGGAAGAGGAGGAGGTCGTGCTCCGAGGCCTTGCCGCCGGCGACGACCGAGTCGCGCAGCCAGTCGACGAGGCCCTTCCAGTACTCCGTGCCGAAGAGCACGATCGGGAAGCGGGTGACCTTCCGGGTCTGGACCAGGGTCAGCGCCTCGAAGAGCTCGTCGAGGGTGCCGAGGCCGCCGGGCAGGACGACGAAGCCTTGCGCATACTTCACAAACATAGTTTTTCGGACAAAGAAGTAGCGGAAGTTCACACCGATGTCGACGTGCGGGTTGAGCCCCTGCTCGAAGGGGAGCTCGATGCCGAGGCCCACCGAGACGCCCCTGGCCTCCCTGGCCCCCTTGTTGGCCGCCTCCATGGCGCCCGGCCCGCCGCCCGTGATGACGGCGAACCCCGCTTCGACGAGCGCCCGGCCGATCCGCACGCCCGCCTCGTACTCCGGCGAGTCCGGCCTCGTACGGGCCGAGCCGAAGACGCTGATCGCGCTCGGCAGTTCGGCGAGGGCGCCGAAGCCCTCGACGAACTCGGACTGGATGCGCATGACCCGCCAGGGGTCGGTGTGCACCCACTCCGAGTCGCCCTCGGTGTCGAGCAGCCGCTGGTCCGTGGTGCCCGGCTGGACCTGGTCCCTGCGCCTGAGCACCGGCCCGAGCCGCTGCTCCTCCGGCTTCGTCTCCCCTTCAGGGATACCCATGGCCTGCTCCCTCCGTCGAACCGACGATCTTCTGGTCCGGCCAGCGTAGAACCACTGAGGTGACGAAATGCGAAATTACGGGAGACGGGTGGTCAGCCAGTCGCGGAGCCGGGCCTCGCAGTGGTGGATCCGGTCGACGGGGACGTGCTCGTCCCGCTTGTGCGCGTAGATGGGGTCGCCGGGGCCGTAGTTCACGGCGGGCACGCCGAGGGCGCTGAAACGGGCCACGTCGGTCCAGCCGAACTTGGGCTGCGCGCTGCCGCCGACGGCCTTCATGAAGGCCTCGGCCGCGGGGTGGGAGAGGCCGGGCAGGGCGCCGGGGCTCTCGTCGTCGACGACGAACTCGGCGATGTCGCAGCCGTCGAAGAACTCGCGGACGTACGCCAGGGCCTCGGCCGGGGAGCGGTCGGGGGCGTACCGGTAGTTGACGGTGACGGCGCAGGCGTCGGGGATGACGTTGGTGGCGACGCCGCCCTCGATCCGGACGGCGTTGAGGCCCTCGTGGTACTGGAGGCCGTCGATGACCGGCTTGCGCGGCTCGTAGGCGGCGAGGCGGGCGAGGATCGGGGCGGCGGTGTGGATGGCGTTGGAGCCCATCCAGGAGCGCGCGGAGTGGGCGCGCTCACCGGCGGTGTGCAGGATGACGCGCAGGGTGCCCTGGCAGCCGCCCTCGACCTGGCCGTCGGAAGGCTCCAGGAGTACGGCGAAGTCGCCTTCCAGCCAGGAAGGGTGCGCGGCGGCGACCTTCCCGAGGCCGTTGAGGTCGGCGGCGACCTCCTCGTTGTCGTAGAAGACGAAGGTGAGGTCGCGGTTGGGCTCGGGGACGGTGGCGGCGATGCGGAGCTGGACCGCGACCCCGGACTTCATGTCGGAGGTGCCGCAGCCCCACAGGATGCCGTCCTCGTCGAGCCGCGAGGGCACGTTGTCGGCGATCGGCACGGTGTCGATGTGGCCGGCGAGGACGACGCGCTCGTCGCGGCCGAGGTTCGTCCGGGCGACGACGTTGTTGCCGTACCGGTCGACGGTGAGGTGCGGCAGGAGGCGCAGGGCCCCCTCGATCGCGTCGGCGAGCGGCTTCTCGGTCCCGCTGACGGAGGGGAAGTCGACGAGGGCGGCGGTGAGCGCCGCCCCGTCCAGGGAGAGGTCGAGGAGGGCGTCGGGCGGGGTGATGTCAGCCATGTGCCGACCCTAACGCGGCCTCCAGTACGGTGGGCCCCGTGTCCGAGCCCACCCGCCCCCGCCGTCGCGGCCGCCGCGCCCGTTCCGCGGCCGCCTTCGCCGTGCTCCTCGGCCTCTCCGCGTACGTGGCCGTCCACCAGATGACGGGGAGCACGGGGGCGCCCCGGTGCAGTGTGGGCAGTGGGGACAACCGCTACGAGTTCACTCCGGAGCAGGCGTCCAACGCGGCGATGATCGCCGCGGTGGGCACCACCCGGGGGCTGCCGGAGCGGGCCGTGACGATCGCGCTCGCGACCGCGCTGCAGGAGTCCGCGCTGCGGAACATCGAGCACGGCGACCGGGACTCGCTGGGGCTCTTCCAGCAGCGGCCCTCGCAGGGCTGGGGGACGCCGGCGCAGATCATGGACCCGGTGTACTCGGCGGGGAAGTTCTACGAGGGCCTGGAGAAGGTCCCGGGGTACTCGCGGCTGCCGCTGACGGTGGCGGCGCAGAAGGTGCAGCGGAGCGGTTTCCCGCAGGCGTACGCGAAGCACGAGCCGGACGCCGCGCTGCTGTCGGCGGCGCTCACGGGCCGGTCGCCGGCGGCGCTGACCTGTACGGCGAGCGCGGCGAAGGGGCGGCCGGGCGATCCGGAGCAGGTGCGCCGGGAGCTGGTGCGGTCGTTCGGCGAGAAGGCGGCGCCGAAGGCGGTGACGGGCGGCCCGAGCGCGGGCCGCTCGGCCTCGGAGCCGCCGGTGCTCGTGGTGCCGGTCCGGGGGGCGACGGGCGCGGGGAGCGCGCCGGGGACCGGCTCGGACGAGCGGGGCGGCTGGGAGCTGGCGCAGTGGGCGGTGGCGAGGGCGGACGCGCTGCGCATCACGGAGGTCTCGTTCGGCGACCGCGTCTGGCGCGCGGGCGAGGCGGCCGGCGGCTGGTCGAAGTCCTCACCGCCCGGAACCGGCACGTCGGTCCGCATGCGACTGGCGCAGTAGCCACGGGGCGGCACCCCTCCCGTCCGCGTACGGCTGCCGCGAGACCCGCCGGGGCGGCGCCCTGCCCGACCACGACTGCCCCACCGGCCACCACAACGGCACCCGCACGCACGCGGGCTCACACGGAAACCGCCGCGGCACCCCTCCCGTCCGCGTACGGCTGACGTGAGGGTCGGCCGTGCGCGACGGGGCGGTCGGCGGTGGCGGTGCCGCCGCACCCGACTCGTGCGGGAGCCGCGTGCCGGCCGGAGCGGCGGGTCCGTTGCGTACGGCCCGCTCGGTGGCCGCCGAGGCGGCTTTCCGGGCGCGGCCGGGGCGGCGCACGCGGCCGCTCACGTGACGCGCCGGAGGCGGTCGGTCCTGCCGTACGCGGTTCGGTCGTGCCGCGCACCCGTGCGGGAGGTCACCCGGTCGTGGCATGGGCCGGGGGCGGGACGGAAGGAATTCGCGGGGGTTTCGCGGCGCCTTTCCCAGGCGTCACCCCTCCCCCTCAGTCCCCTTGGCGCACAAGGGAAGTGACGGTTCGGCAGGGCCCCCGCAATGACACGTTCGTCCGTTTTCCTCCCCACCCGACAATACGACGCATTGCCAACTCTTTACCTTCGGCCGCCGCAACCTCCCCCGCCCCAGGGCCGGTTGTCACCGCGTAATCGTCCTCTTCGTCGAAGGAGCACCATGTCCCTCTCCCTGACCCGCCGGATCGCCCGCGCCGCCCTCATCGTCGCGGCCGGAGCAGCCCCCGTGGTCGGTGCGGCCGGCTCCGCGAGCGCCCTGGACTCCGGCCTCGCGCCGACCGGAGCCCTCGGCGGCGTGACCGCCCTGGACGCCGCCGGGGCGGGCAGCGCCGTCGACAGCGCCTCGCAGGCCACGACCGGCGTGGTCGGCGAGACCGGCAGCAAGGCCGTCGGCACCGCCGTCCCGGCCGCGGGCAAGACCCTCGGCACGGCCGGCAAGACCGCCACCCCCGCCGCCCAGGAGGTCGTCGGCAAGACGGCCGGCAGCACGGGCGAGGTCGTCGGCCAGACCGCCGGCGCCGCCGCCGAGAGCGCCGAGGGCCCCACCGGCGGCGCCCTGGGCGGTGGCCTCGGCGGCCTGCCGACCGGCCAGACCCTCGGCGGCCTGCCGATCGGCTGACCCGCGCCAGGACGCACAAAGGGCCCGGGGAGCACCTGCTCCCCGGGCCCTCCGGCGCTTGCTCAGCCCAGGCGCTTGACCGCGGCCTCGACCCGCTCGTCCGTCGCCGTGAACGCCACCCGCACGAACCGCTCCCCGGCCTCGCCGTAGAAGTCGCCGGGCGCCACCAGGATGCCCTTCTCCGCCAGGTACGCCACCGTCTCCCAGCACGGCTCGTCCCGGGTCGCCCACAGGTACAGGCTCGCCTCGCTGTGCTCGATCCGGAAGCCGTGCGCCTCCAGGGCGCCCCTGAGGGCCGCGCGGCGGGCCGCGTACCGCTCCCGCTGCTCGGCCACGTGCGCGTCGTCGCCGAGCGCCGCGACCGTCGCCGCCTGCACCGGGGCGGCGGTCATCATGCCGCCGTGCTTGCGGATCTGGAGCAGCTCGCCCAGGACGGCCGCGTCGCCCGCGATGAACGCGGCCCGGTAGCCCGCCAGGTTGGAGCGCTTGGACAGCGAGTGGACCGCGACGATCCCCTCGTACGAACCGCCGCAGACGTCCGGGTGCAGGACCGAGACCGGGTCGGCCTCCCAGCCCAGCTCCAGGTAGCACTCGTCGGAGAAGACGAGGATCCCGTGCTCGCGCGCCCAGGCCACGATCCGGATCAGCTCGTCCTTGGCGAGGACCTTGCCGGTCGGGTTGGACGGGGAGTTGAGCCAGAGCAGCTTGACCGCGGCCGGGTCGAGGTCGGCGACCGGGTCGTCGTAGACGACGGGCGTCGCGCCGCAGAGCCGCGCCCCCACCTCGTACGTCGGGTACGCGAGGCGCGGGTAGGCGACCGCGTCCCCCGCGCCGAGCCCCAGCTGCGTCGGCAGCCAGGCCACCAGTTCCTTGGAGCCGACCACCGGGAGCACGTTCTCGTGGGCGAAGTCCACGGCGCCCAGGCGCCGCTCGCACCAGCCGGTGAGCGCGTCGCGCAGTTCCTTCGTGCCCCACACCGTGGGATAGCCCGGCGAGTCCGCAGCCGCGACCAGGGCCTCCTGGATCAGCGCGGGGACCGGGTCCACGGGCGTGCCGACGGACAGGTCCACGATTCCGTCCGGGTGGGTCAGGGCCGTCTTCTTGTACGGCTCCAGCTTGTCCCAGGGGAAGACGGGAAGGCGCGAAGAGACTGCGCTCACGGGTTGGCTCACTTCCTCGTACGTACGCGATACGCGTCGGTCCCGTACAGCGCAGACGCCGTACGGGACCGAGAGCAGATTGATCAGCCGTTCTGCGGCGGCAGGGCGGCGATGAAGGGGTGGTCGCGCTCGATCTCGCCGAGCTTGGAGGCACCACCGGGCGAACCGAGCTCGTCGAAGAACTCGACGTTCGCCTTGTAGTAGTCCTTCCACTCCTCCGGGGTGTCGTCCTCGTAGAAGATCGCCTCGACCGGGCAGACCGGCTCACAGGCCCCGCAGTCGACGCATTCGTCCGGGTGGATGTACAAGGACCGCTTGCCCTCGTAGATGCAGTCGACGGGGCACTCCTCGATGCACGCCTTGTCCTTGACGTCGACACAAGGCTGCGCGATGACGTAGGTCACGCTGTCGTTCCTCCTCGATAGGGCTGGTCTGCGCGGGAGCGCGGCGTCGTCGATGCCCGCACCTAGTATCTCCGTTCTTGGGGGCGATCCGAACAGGAGGGGCGGAGAAGCTGTGGAAATCACCGGAGGAGGGCGTCTCGAAGTGCGCATTACCAGCGCTGACGTGGGAAAACGTGTCTCCGTTCGGTACGTGACGGACGTGGCGGAACCGGGTGAGAAATTCACCGACGCGGTTGGGGTTCTCACATCATGGGACACCGGTGTGCTGCTGATCACACGAAAGAGCGGCGAGAGCGTCCGGATCCCGGAATCCGGTCTCGTCGCGGGAAAGGTCGTCCCGGCCGCCCCGGCCCGCCGCCGCGGCCCCTCCGCCACCTTCGCGGAGCTCGCCCGCGCCACCGCGCGCGCGTGGCAGCCCGTCGAGAGCGAGCCCCTCGGCGAGTGGACCCTGCGGGCTTCGTTCTACGAGGTGCCGCCCGAAGGGCGTCCTGGAGGGGCGGTGGTCGGGCGACGGGTGGGCTTCACCCGGCGCGCCAATTCGGTCCTCGCGCTCGGTGATCCGGGGCTGCCGGTCGCCGAGGCCCTGACGCACGCGCGCGCGTGGTACGCGGCCCGGAAGCTTCCCGCGTACGTCCAGGCCGCCACCGGAGCCGAGGGCACCCAGGAGCTGCTGTGCGCCGCCCTCGACCGGCACGGCTGGCGGCGCGAGGTCTCCGCCGAGGTGCGGATCGGGGCGCTGGCCCCGATCGGCGACCTGGACGCCGACGTCTCCGCCGTACGCCTCTCCCGGACGGTCGACGAGCCCTGGCTGCGCCGCTACCAGCGCTTCGAGGAGGCGAGCCCGGCCGTCCGGTCCGTCCTCTCGTCCGGCCCGAGCGTGTGGTTCGCGTCCGTCGCGGGCACGGAAGGGGTACCGGCGGCGATCGGACGCTGTGTGGTCGACGGCCGCTGGGCCGGCTTCATGGCGGTCGAGGTCGACCCCGGCCAGCGCCGCCGGGGCCTGGCGACGTCGGTCATGACGGCGCTCGCCCGGCAGGCGCTCGACGAGGGCGCGTCGGCGGCCTGGCTCCAGGTGGAGACGGACAACGACGCCGCGCGGGCGCTGTACGACGGGATGGGCTTCGCGCCCCACCACCACTACCACCACTACCGATGGGTCGAGGCGTGACGGAGGACGTACCACCACCGGACGGACCGGCGGGCGCGTCCGAGGAGCCGGACCGGGACGACTGGCGGCGGGAGTTCGCCGAGGAGGCCCGCGCCGAGCGGCCCGACCTCGCCCGGCTCTGCCTGCTGATCGGGGCGGTGGCCGATCCCTCCGTCACCCGGCGCGTCCTCGACGAGGCCGAGATCGAACTCGACCGGCTCGCCGGGCTCGTCCCGTACGCGACCCGGCTCACCGGCGACTGGGCCGCCGAACTCGCCGCGCTCCTCGGCCGCCACGAGGGCTTCGAGGGCGTGCCGGCCGACTACCAGCGCCTGGAGTCCTCGCTGCTGCACGAGGTGCTCCGGCGCCGCCGGGGCCTGCCCATCCTGCTCTCCGTCGTCTGGATGGAGGTCGCCCGCCGGGCCGGTGCCCCCGTGTACGGGCTGGGGCTGCCCGGCCACTTCGTCGTCGGCTTCGGCGACCCGGCCGATCTGCACCTCGCCGACCCGTTCGCGGGCGGCCGGGCGATGACGGGCGCGGACGCCGAGCTCCTGGTGGCGAGCGCGACGGGCGAGGCGCTCGACCGCTCGATGCTCCGCCCCGCCGAGCCCGGCGCGATCGTCCTGCGGATCCTCAACAACATCCGTGCCTGGGCGGCCCCCCGCCCCGAGCGCTCCGACGTGGCCCTGTGGGCCGTGGAACTGGCCCTGCTGCTCCCCTCCCACCCGGCGAGGCTCCGCTACGAACGCGCCGAGCTGCTCGTCCGGCGCGGGGAGTTCCTCACGGGGGCGGCGGAGATGGAGGCGTACGCCCAGGTGATGGACGCGGTGGACCCGGAGTCCGCGACGACGATCCGCCGCCGGGCCCAGGCGGCGCGGGCGCTGCTCAACTGAGGCCTGCCCCACGGGTCGTGCGGCTCCGTGGCCACGTTGCGTACCCACTAGTATCCCTTCCGCGTTCACGGGGGAAGGTGACGAGATGCAGCCACGCGGGCCGAACGACCCGGTGCAGGTGGGGCCGTTCCAGGTGATCGGCGTGCTCGGGCAGGGCGGAATGGGCCGGGTCCTGCTCGGCTCCGCGGCCAACGGGCAGGTCGTCGCCATCAAGCAGATCCACGCCGACCTGGCCGACGACGAGGGCTTCCGGGCCCGCTTCCGGCGCGAGGTCGACGCCTCCCGCCGGGTCTCCGGCGCCTACACGGCACCGGTCGTCGACGCCGACCCGGACGCGCCGGCCCCCTGGCTCGCCTCGCTGTTCCTGGCGGGCCCCACGCTGAGCGAGGCCGTCGCCGACGGCGTCCTGCCCGAGGACGCGGTACGGCAGCTGGCCGCGGGCCTCGCCCAGGCGCTCGCCGACATCCACCGGGTGGGCCTCGTCCACCGGGACCTCAAGCCGTCGAACGTCGTACTCACGGCGGACGGCGTCCGGGTGATCGACTTCGGCATCGCCCGGGCCGGGGACCAGCTGACGAAGCTGACGCACACGGGCGCACTCGTCGGCTCCCCCGCGTTCATGGCACCCGAGCAGATCCGGGGCGAGACCCCGGGCCCCGCCGCCGACGTCTTCGCCCTCGGCACGACCCTGGCCGTGGCCTGCACGGGCCGGACGCCGTTCGGCGGCGACTCGGTCCCCGGGCTCATGTACGCCATCGCCCACGAGGAACCCGACCTCGGTGGCGTACCGCCCGCCCTGCGGGGTCTCATCGGCGCCTGCCTCGCCAAGGACCCCGCCCTGCGCCCCCCGCCGTCCGACGTCCTCGCGCTCGTCGGGCGCGTGGAGCCCTCGCGGTGGCCCTGGCCGGAGAGCGTGAACGGGCGGATCCGCGCCCGGGCGGACGAGGTGGAGCGGATCCCGAGCCCCCTGCCGTCGTCGGCGCCCGCTCCCGCGCCTCCGTCCGCACCTCCGTCCGTACGGGCTCCGCGGCGCCGCCGACGGTGGGGCGCCGCCGCCGTCACGGCCGGGGTCCTCGCCGTCACCGGGGCGGTGTTCGCCGCGACGGGCTGGGCGGCGGACGTGTACTACACGTTCGTGGACGAGCCCGTCCCGACGCCCGGGAACGTGCCGCTGAGCCAGGTGGCCGACGCGTACACGGGCGTCATCCCCTCGTGCCGGGAGGCGGGCGGGAAGCTGAAGGTGCCGGCCGGGTTCGACCAGCGGCTCGCCAAGGACGGCGGGCAGCCCGTCCCCGACCAGACGTACGGCGGGACGTCGAACCAGTGCACCTGGAACACCCGCTCCGGCGACGAGCTCGTCGTCATCTGGGATCTCTACCGGTCGAGGACCGGCGGCCCCACCGGCGCCGAGACGGCCAAGAAACGCCACGAGGGCATGTACATCCGGGGTGCCACCCGCCGGGTCTTCACGCTCGGGTTCGTGGAGGAGGCCCTCTGGTACAAGCCGGACGGCAACCGCTGCGTGCTCTACTCCCGGGACGTGAACCTCGACCTGTTCGTCCTGGTGCGGGGCCCCCACTACCCGGTCGGCACGTGCGAGGCCCTGACCGAGTCCACCGCGCGGCAGGCCGTCGCGCTGATGACGAAGAAGGCGGCGACCCCGTGACCCGGCCGCTGGGACCCGGCGACCCGCGCGAGGCCGGCCCGTACCGGCTCCTCGCCGAACTCGGCCGCGGCGGCATGGGGCGCGTCTACCTCGGCGCCGCGCCGGACGGCCGGCTCGCCGCCGTGAAGCAGGTGCACGCGCGGCTCGCCGCCGACGAGGGCTTCCGCGCCCGGTTCCGGCGCGAGGTCGAGGCCTCGCGGAAGGTGTCAGGCGCCTGTACGGCGGCCGTGCTGGCCGCCGACGCCGACGCGGCCGTACCCTGGCTCGCCTCCGTCTTCGTCGCCGGGCCCTCCCTCGGGGCGGCCGTAGAGCGGTCCGGCACGCTGCCCGCCGAGACCGTGCGGCGGCTCGCCGTGCAGCTGGCGACGGCCCTCGACGAGATCCACCGGGCGGGGCTCGTCCACCGCGACCTGAAGCCCGAGAACGTCCTGCTGTCGGAGGACGGCGCCCGCGTCATCGACTTCGGCATCGCCCGCGCGGCCGGAACCGGGAACGACGTCACCGCCCTCACCCAGACCGGCCTGGTCGTCGGCTCGCCGGCGTTCATGTCGCCCGAGCAGGCCGAGGGGAGGGAACTCACCCCGGCGAGCGACGTGTTCTCGCTGGGCTCGGTGCTCGCGCTCGCGGCGACCGGTACGAGCCCCTTCGCGGGGCCCTCGACCCTCCAGGCGCTCTACAACGTCGTCCACACCGAGCCCGCGCTCGACGCCGTACCGGCCGAACTGCGCGGCCTGGTCGCGTGGTGCCTCGCCAAGGACCCCTCGGGCCGCCCCACCCCCGCCCAGCTCCTCGGCGCTCTCGGCCCGGCGGCCCCGGCCGCCCGGCAGTGGCCGCCGGCCGTCCACGCTCTCATCGCCGACCAGCAGCGGAGGATCGAGCACCTGCTGCGCCGGGACGACGACCCCGAGCGCACGATGGTCGTGCCGCCGACGGGCGGCGGCTCGTCCCCCACGGCCGTCGCCACCCGGCTGTCCGGCGCCCGCGCCCCTGCCCTCCGCCGGCGGCGTGGCCCGGTCGCCCTCGCCGCCGCCGTCGCCCTCTGCGTGCTCGGCGCGGGCGCCTGGTGGACGCTGCGGGACGGGGCGGCGGGGCCACCCGACCTGTACGTGACGATGCCGGTCTGCGCGGACGTGGCCGGCCGGCTGCCGCTGCCGGCGGCGGAACGCAGGACCGACCAGGACTTCTACACCGAGTACTCGGACAGTGCCGAGACCACCTGCTCCTGGTTCCCCAGGGACGAGACCTCGGCGGACGGCTGGAACTACTACGCCCACGCCGTGGTCCGCTGGAAGCTGCGCCGCAGCGCGGGCACGGACGAGAACGCCACGGAGGTCCAGCGGACGGAGTTCGCGGACGACGCGAAGGGCGGACGGCAGGCGCCGGACGCCCCCTACGCCGACGAGGCCTTCTGGAGCACCCCGTCCAACGGCCAGACCACGTGCACGCTCTACGTACGCAAGGGAAACCTGGTGGTGTACGTGTCCCTGGGCGGCGAACGACACCCGGCGGACGCATGCGAAGAGGAGGCGAAGAAGATCTCCGAGGCGGCGGTGGCGGCGATGCCGAGCGCCTGAGGGGAGAGGGGGCGGGGGCGAGTGGTGATCTCCCTGCGCGTGCCCGCGACGTGCGCGAGCCCCCGTCCCGGGCGGGAACGGGGGCTCGCGCGGTGGGGCGGGGGCGGTCAGCCCTCGCCGCTCAGGTCGATCGTCTTCGTGCGCTCCGCCAGGGTCTTGCCCCTCAGCGCGTCGCGCATCACGAAGGCCACGTCGTCGGCGGAGACCTGGTGCTTGCTGCCGTCGCCCTTGGTGATCATGACGCCGTCGAAGGCTCCGTCGAGGAGCCGCTCGATCGCCTTCTTGTCGTAGACCTCGACCAGCCGGCCGTCGACGGCCTTCATCGAGAGGATCTGCGGCAGCGACCGCGCCGGACCGAAGTCGATGTGCCTGCCGCCCGCCTGGATCCTGATCAGGCCGGACATGGCGGGCGTCGCGAACTCCTTCATCGCCCGGTCCAGCTCGGCCTTGGTGATCGTCGGACGGCGGGTGGTGACCGGCAGCTCGACCAGCTTGTTCTGGCCGGTCTCGACCTGGGCGCGGAAGGCGTCCTGGACGGAGATCATCGAGCGCTGGACGTCCAGGCCCTGGCCGGGCTTGCCCTCGACCGGGGTCACCTTGTTCGGGGCGAAGAGGATCGTGCCCTCGGTCGCCGACGCGGAGCTGCCGGCCAGGTCCGTCAGGGCGACGGCGAGCTTCTCCTTGTCGACGGGGAACACCGGCTTCGCGATCCGCTCCCCGCCGAAGAGGGAGCCGATGACCGAAACCGGGTTGTAGTCGCTGCCGGCCGCCGCGCGGACGGTCTCCTGACTGTCGAGCGCCAGGCCCGCCTTGTCCGGGGCCAGTTCGACCTTCTTGCCGCCGACGCCGAGCCGGAGCGGGGTGGCGGCCCGCTTGCCGAACACCGCGTCCAGCTTGTCGACGGCCTCCTCCTTCGTGCCCCCGCCGATGTCCACACCGAGCACCGTGGTGCCCTTGGGGACGTCGGAGTGGTTGAGGAGCAGCCCCGCGCCGTAGGCGACGCCGGCGATGCCCAGGACTCCGGCGGCGACGAGGACCAGCTTGGAGCGGCCCTTCTTCGCCGGGGCGCGGTCGGCCGCGGGTGCCTGGCGCGGCGCCGGCGCGGGGGCCGGAGACGCGTGCTCCTCGATGCGCGGGGTCAGGTTCGGGCGGGCCGCGGTCGGCGGGACCACGGGGATGCCGCTGGTGAGCGTGTCCCCGGAGATGTGGGCGCCGTTGTCGCCCGTCGCGCCCGGTCCGGGCCTGGGCGCCGGGGCGGGCTGCTGGGGCGTCAGGATCGCGGTGTCGTCGGACATGCGGGGCGCGCCGCCGCCGGCGAACGGGGAGCCCTCACCCTGGCCGCCGCCGAAGGGGCGGGGGCCGGTGGCGGCGCCGCCGAGGGAGGCGGTGCCGGTGACCGGTCCGGTGGTGGGGCCGGTGGGCGCCGCCGGGGCGCCGGGAGCGCCCTGACCGCCCGGGCGGCCCGGGCCGCGGTGGGCGGGCGTGCCGGCGGCCGGAGTGCCGCCGTACATGGGCGTGCCGGCGGCGGGCGTGCCGTCGTACATCGGGGTGCCCCCGGCGGGGGTCCCGTCGTACATGGGCGTGCCGGCGGCCGGCGTGCCGTCGTACATCGGGGTGCCCGCGGCCGGGGTCCCGTCGTACATGGGCGTGCCCCCGGCCGGGGTCCCGTCGTACATCGGGGTGCCGCCCGCCGGTGTGCCGCTCTCGTACAGCGGGTTGCCCGGCGGTGTCGGGGCGGGCGCGGTGACCGGGCGGCTCGACGGGGTGGTGCCGACCGTCGGGACCCCCGAGGTCGCCGAGCCCGCGAAGCCCGTGCCCGGGGCGTCCGGCCCGGTCGGCGCCGGGGCGGGCTTGGCCACCGGCGCGGGCGCGGGAGCGGGAGCCGGGCTGGGGGCCGCTGCCTTGCGGGGGGCGAACCAGTCGCTCGTCTCCTTCGCCTTCGGCGCCTGCGGGGCCTCCTCGGCCGCCCGCGGGGGCTCCGGGGCCGGGGCCACCGGCTCGGGCTCCGGTTCCGGCTGCGCGACGGGCTCGGGGTCCGGGGCGGACGTCTCGTTGACCGTCTTGCGGACCACGACCGGCGGGATCGGACGCGAACCCGGGATGTTGATCCGGATCCGGGTCGTCAGCGTCGTCTCGGTCTTGGGCTCCTCCGGCGGTGCGGGCGCGGCGGCGGTCTCCTCCGGCGCGTCCTGCGTGGGGTGGAGCGACGGATACTGGCGGGATCCGTACGGCGGGGTACCCGAGGGGTACGCGGCTCCCCCGCGCCCCTGGGCGCCGGAGGACGAACTGTCAGTCTCTCGACCAGTTTCACGACTCAAAGCAGGATCTCCCGGTTGGCTCCACCGCCCGCTCTTGCTGATGCTCGTGTTGACCCGGGCGGTTCGGCGGCGCGCACCACCATACTGAACGCCGCCGACTCATACCCGACCCCTGGGCGGAGGACGACGGGCAATCCGGCCGAAGTCAGGGCGTCCCCGGCCTCAAGTCGTCCTGTTCACGGGGCCGGTCGCGGCAGCCGGGGCAGAGTGGTGCACATCACAGCGAGCGCCATGCCTCCGAAGAGGAAGAGCAGCTCGCCGACGCCTCCGCCGAACACGCCGTCGCCCTCGGGGCGTCCGAGGCTGAGCAGGATGACGGCGACGAGCCAGCCGGCGGCGGCGGCGGCGATGCCGACCTGGGTGCCGGTGGCGCGGAGCCCTCCGTAGAAGAGGCCGGCGACGGCGAGGAGCGCGAGGAGCAAGCCGCCGGGGAGCCAGGCGGCTTGGACGAGGGATCCGGCGGTGCCGACGAGGGCGCCGAGGACGAGCAGGGCGCCGTACCAGGCGTACCGGACACCCGGGGAGGGCATCGGGGACGGCGCCGGGGAGGGCTTCGGGACGGTGGGGCTCATTCCGTCACCCCCGCGAAGAGGTCCGTCTCGCGCTCGCCGTCGGGGGCGCCCGACGTGCCCTGGACCAGTTCGTAGTACTCGGTGGTGAAGATCGGCTGGGCGAGGTCGTTGGAGAGGGCGAAGAAGGGACCGTCGACGGCGACTTGGGTGGCGTGTGCGGCCATCGCGGCGGTCTTGCGGGCGGTGTACGCGGGGTCGGCGGCGATCTCGGCGGTGATCCGGCCCTCGTCGACGACTCCGGGGACGTCGTCGACGGCGGCGACGGCCGGGAAGACGGAGCCCTCGGCGCGGAGCCGGGCGAATCCGGCCTCGGCGACGGGACGCGGGACGCGGTTCCAGTAGATCTTGGCGATCGTGTGGGCCGGTCCGAGGTCGGGGCGGTAGTCCGGGTCGGCGGCGAGTTCGGCGGCGCGGGTGGCGACCCGGTGGGCCTGGATGTGGTCGGGGTGGCCGTAGCCGCCGTCGGGGTCGTAGGTGACGAGGACCTGCGGGCGGGTCTCGCGGATCACCTCGACGAGGTGGGGGGCGGCGGTGTCGACGTCGGTGTTCCAGAAGGCGTTGGCACGCTTGTTCTGCTCGGCGCCCATCATCCCGGAGTCGCGGAAGCGGCCGGGGCCGCCGAGGAAGCGGTGGTCGGTGACGCCCAGCTCGTTCATCGCGGCGGCGAGTTCGCCGACGCGGTGCGGGCCGAGCCGGTCCTCCCGGTCGGGGGCCAGGTGGGCGAGGTCGGGCGGGATGACCTCGCCCTCCTCGCCGAGCGTGCAGGTGACGAGGGTGACGAGGGCGCCCTCGGCCGCGTACCTGGCCATGGTGGCGCCGTTGTTGATCGACTCGTCGTCCGGGTGCGCGTGCACGAGCAGCAGACGACGGGCGGGGAGATCGGACATGCCCCCCACCCTACGAGGTCAGGCAGGGTGCGAGGTCAGAACTTGAGGCCGCCGATCATGCCCGCCACGTTGGTCGTGAGGGTGCTGATGGACGGGGCGATGGAGGAGCTCGCCAGGTAGAAGCCCAGGAGCGCACAGACCGCCGCATGTCCAGCCTTCAGCCCGGATTTCCGGATCAGCAGGAAGACGACGATCGCCAGCAGCACCACCACGGAGATCGAGAGTGCCACGGCGGTTCACCTCCACCTTCGGTCGGATATTCGAGCGGTTCGGTCGATCAGCATGTGCCAGAGGGCATGCCAGTCCGATGCATACCCACCTAGCGCTACGGATCATAACTATCCGTGCGGCCGCATCGATCGGCGGACGGAGGCACGAGGGGGGCGCACGGCGCTAGTTTCAGCCGCATGACCTTGTCTTCGCAGCAGCCGGCCGCACCCTCGGCCGGGCTCTCCTTCCCCCGCCAGCACGCCCGGACCCAGCGGTTCACCCTGGGGGTCCCGCGTGGTTTCTCGGTCTCCCCGGACGGGGAGCGCGTGGTGTTCGTCAGGTCCGGTTCGGGGACGGACCGTTCGCACCGGCTCTGGGTGCTGGACCTGCCCCGGGACGGCGAGCCCGGGGAGCGGGTCGCCGCCGACCCGGTGGCGCTGCTCGCGGGCGCGGAGGAGGAGTTGTCGCCGCAGGAGCGGGCGCGCCGGGAGCGGAGCCGGGAGGGCTCGGCGGGGATCGTGGCGTACGCGGTGGACGGGGCCGTGGAGTTGGCGGCGTTCGCGCTGTCGGGGCGGCTGTTCACGGCGGAGCTGCGGGCGGGGACGGCGCGGGAGCTTCCGGTGCCGGGGCCGGTGATCGACCCCCGCCCCTCGCCGGACGGGCGGTTCGTGGCGTACGTGGCGGAGGGCGCCCTGCGGGTGGTGGGCGCGGACGGTGCGGGCGACCGGGCGCTGGCCGTCCCGGAGGGCGGGCACGTCTCCTACGGATTGGCCGAATTCATCGCCTCGGAGGAGATGGGGCGGGAGCGCGGCCACTGGTGGTCGCCCGCCTCGGACCGGCTGCTCGTGGCGCGGGCGGACGACCGGGCGGTGCGGCGCTGGTGGATCGCGGACCCGGCGCACCCGGAGCGGGAGCCGCAGCGGGTGGGGTATCCGGCGGCGGGGACGGCCAACGCGGAGGTGCGGCTGTTCGTGATCGGCCTCGACGGGTCCCGTACGGAGGTGGTGTGGGACCGGGAGCGGTACCCGTACCTGGCGCGGGTGCACTGGTCGGCGGCGGGGGCGCCGCTGCTGCTCGTGCAGACGCGGGACCAGCGGGAGCAGTTGTTCCTGGCGGTGGACCCGGAGTCGGGGAAGACGGCGACCGTGCGGGCGGAGGCGGATCCGGTGTGGCTGGAGCTGCACCACGGGGTGCCGGCGTGGGGGCCGGGCGGGGGCCTCGTCCGGGTCACCGACGAGGGCGGGGCGCGGGTCCTGGCCGTCGGGGAGGAGGCGTGGACGGACGCGGGGCTGCACGTCCGGGCGGTGCTCGACGTGGGGGCGGACGACGTCCTCGTGTCGGCCTCGGCGGGTGAGGCGGCGGCGGATCCGGAGACCGGCGAGATCCATGTGTACCGGGTGACCGGCGCGCGCGTGGAGCGGCTTTCCGAGGGCGCCGGTGTGCACGGCGCGGTGCGCTCGGGGGCGGTGACCGTCCTGGTGTCGGCGCGGCCGGAGGAGCCGGGGAGCGTGGCGCGGGTGCTGCGGGACGGCGGGCCGGTCGCGGTGGTGGCCTCGTACGCCCAGCGGCCGGTGCTCTCCGCCCGGGTGCGGCTGACGGAGGCGGGGCCGCGGCGGATCCCGTGCGCGGTGCTGCTGCCCTCGGGGTACGGGGAGGAGGACGGGCCGCTGCCGGTCCTGATGGACCCGTACGGCGGTCCGCACGGGCAGCGGGTGCTCGCGGCGCACAATCCGCACCTGACCTCGCAGTGGTTCGCCGACCAGGGCTTCGCGGTGGTCGTGGCGGACGGGCGGGGCGTGCCGGGCCGCTCCCCGGCCTGGGAGAAGTCGATCGCGCGGGACTTCGGGGTGACGCTCGACGACCAGGTGGAGGCGCTGCGGGCGCTGGCCGGGAGCCTCCCGCTCGATCTGGACCGGGTGGCGATCCGCGGCTGGTCGTACGGCGGCTATCTGGCGGCCCGGGCGGTGCTCCAGCGGCCCGACGTCTTCCACGCGGCCGTGGTCGGGGCGCCGGTGACGGACTGGCGGCTGTACGACACGCACTACACGGAGCGGTACCTCGGCACCCCGCAGGACGATCCGGAGGTGTACGCGGCGCAGTCGCTGCTGACCGACGACGGTCTGACGGCGCCGGAGGAGCCGGCCCGGCCGATGATGGTCGTGCACGGTCTCGCCGACGACAACGTGGTGGTGGGGCACGCGCTGCGGCTGTCGTCGGCGCTGCTCGCGGCGGGCCGGCCGCACGAGGTGCTGCCGCTGTCCGGGGTGACGCACATGACGCCGCAGGAGCAGGTGGCGGAGAACCTGCTCCTGCTCCAGGTGGACTTCCTGAAGCGGTCGCTGGGCATCGCGCGCTGAGTCACCAGCCGGGCGGTGTCGGGTGGGGCGGTGCCGAGGGCGCCGTTCCCGGCCGCCCAGAGCCCGGGGAGTCGCAGAGCGCGGCGCCGGGTGAACGGCGGCCGGCGGCCGGCCGGGGCGGCTTGGTGCGCCCCGGCCGGCTCACGGCACCCGCACGGGCCGTACGTCGACGACCCTGCCCTGCCGGTATATCGGATCCGCTTCCGTGGAGTTGCCCGCCGGTTAAGGCGTTTCGGGTGTCTCCGGCGGGACGACCTGCTTCTCCTCGGCGAAGTGGCAGGCGGAGGGGTGCTTGGCGGGGCTGTCGGTGAGGCGGAAGAAGGCCGGGACGGCGAGGAGCGGGACCTCCAGGGCGCAGCGTTCCTGGGCCTTCCAGCAGCGGGTGCGGAAGCGGCAGCCGGAGGGGATGTTGGCCGGGGAGGGGACGTCGCCGGTGAGGATGATCCGCTCCCGGTGGGCGCGCGCCTCGGGGTCGGGGACGGGGACGGCGGAGAGCAGCGCCTGGGTGTAGGGGTGGGTGGGGTGGTCGTAGATCTGGGTGTCGGTGCCGATCTCGACGATCCGGCCGAGGTACATGACGCCGACGCGGTCGGAGATGTGCCGGACGATCGACAGGTCGTGGGCGATGAAGACGTACGACAGGGAGAACTCGGTCTGCAGGTTGTCGAGGAGGTTGACGACCTGCGCCTGGACGGAGACGTCGAGCGCGGAGACCGGCTCGTCGGCGACGATGATCTCGGGCTGGAGGGCGAGGCCGCGGGCGATGCCGATGCGCTGGCGCTGGCCGCCGGAGAACTGGTGCGGGTAGCGGTTGATGTACTCGGGGTTGAGGCCGACGACGTCCAGGAGGTCCTGGACCTTGCGGCGCCGGTCGCCCTTGGGGGCGACCTCGGGGTGGATCTCGTACGGCTCGCCGATGATGTCGCCGACGGTCATGCGCGGGTTGAGCGAGGTGTACGGGTCCTGGAAGACCATCTGGATGTTGCGGCGGACGGCCTTCAGGGCGCGCGGGGAGAGTCTGGTGAGGTCCTCGCCCTTGTAGCGGATGGTCCCGGAGGTCGGCTTCTCCAGGTTGACCAGCATCTTGGCGACGGTGGACTTGCCGCAGCCGGATTCGCCGACGATGCCGAGGGTCTCGCCGGCGGCGAGGTCGAAGTCGACGCCGTCGACGGCCTTGACGGCGCCGACCTGCTTCTTGAAGAGGATGCCCTGGGTCAGCGGGTAGTGCTTGTGGAGGTCCCGGACTTCGAGAATCGCCTCAGCCATGGAGGCACTCCTTCCAGAAGTGGCAGGCGCTGGCGCGCGGCACCGGGGACTCGGTCACCTCGTACAGCGGGGGCACGTCGGTGCGGCAGCGGTCCCTCGCGAGGGGGCAGCGCGGGTTGAAGGAGCAGCCGGGCGGGATGGCGAGGAGGTTGGGCGGCAGGCCCTTGATGGCGTAGAGCTCCTGGCCCTTCTGGTCGAGGCGCGGGATGGAGTCGAGCAGGCCCCGGGTGTAGGGGTGGGCGGGGGCCTTGTAGATCTCGTGGACGGGCGCCTGTTCGACGATCTTCCCCGCGTACATGACGGCGATCTTGTCGGCGACGTCGGCGACGACGCCGAGGTCGTGGGTGATGAGGATGAGGCCCATGTTGAGCTCGCGCTGGAGCTCTGCGAGGAGGTCCATGACCTGGGCCTGGACGGTGACGTCGAGGGCGGTGGTGGGCTCGTCGGCGATGATCAGTTCGGGTTCGAGGGCGAGCGCCATCGCGATCATGATGCGCTGGCGCATGCCGCCGGAGAACTGGTGGGGGTACTGGCCGACGCGTTCCTTGGCGGCGGGGATGCGGACCCGGTCCATCAGCTCGACGGCCTTGGCCTTGGAGTCCTTGCGCGACATCCCCTGGTGGACCTGGAACATCTCGCCGAGCTGGTCGCCGACGCTGAGGACGGGGTTGAGGGAGGACAGCGCGTCCTGGAAGATCATCGCCATCTTGGCGCCGCGGACCTTGCGCCGCTCCTCCTCCTTGAGCTTGAGGAGGTCCTGGCCCTGGAAGAGGATCTCGCCGCCGCTGATCCTGCCCGGCGGGATGTCGAGGATGCCCATGACGGCCTGGGCGGTGACGGACTTGCCGGAGCCGGACTCGCCGAGGACGGCGAGGGTCTCCCCCGCGTCGACCGAGTAGTTGACGCCGTTGACCGCCTTGGCCACCCCGTCCCGGGTGTGGAACTCCACGTGCAGGTCGCGCACTTCGAGCAGCATGGGTCCCTACCTCAGCTTCGGGTCGAGGGCGTCGCGCACCGCGTCGCCGAGCATGATGAACGCGAGCACGGTGATGGCGAGCGCGCCGGCCGGCCAGAGCAGCATGTGCGGGGCGTTGCGGACGTAGTTCGAGGCGGAGGAGATGTCGATGCCCCAGGAGACGGTGGGGGGCTTGAGGCCGACGCCGAGGAAGGAGAGCGTCGCCTCCAGGGCGATGTAGGTGCCCAGCGCGATGGTGGCGACGACGATGACCGGTGCGACGGCGTTGGGCGTGATGTGCCGGAGCAGCATCCGGGAGTTGGAGGCGCCGAGCGCGCGGGCGGCCTGCACGTAGTCGTTGTGCTTCGCGGTGAGCACCGAGCCGCGGGCGATGCGGGAGATCTGCGGCCAGCCGAGCAGCACCATGAAGCCGATGACGGGCCAGACGGTGTTGTTGCTGACGACGGAGAGCAGGACGAGGCCGCCGAGGATGACGGGGATGGCGAAGAAGACGTCGGTGATCCGGGAGAGGAAGCCGTCCCAGGCTCCGCCGAAGAAGCCGGCCAGGCCGCCGAGGACGGAGCCGAGGAGCGTCACGCCGAGGGTGGCGAGGACGCCGACCTGGATGGAGGCCCTGGCGCCGTAGACCGTACGGGTGTAGACGTCGCAGCCCTGCCCGTTGAAGCCGAAGGGGTGGCCCGGCTGGGAGCCCTCCTGCGCCTTGGCGAGGTCGCAGTCGAGGGGGTCGCCGGAGGCGATCAGGGAGGGCCAGATGGCGATGATCACCAGGAAGAGGATGATCAGCCCGGAGACGATGAAGACGGGGTTGCGGCGCAGGTCGTGCCAGGCGTCGGACCAGAGGGAGCGGGGCTTCTTGTCGGGTCCGGTGCCCTCGGGGCCGCCGGGGGTCTTCTCCAGGGTCTCGGCCTCGGCCATGGCGAGGTCGGTCGCGCCGCCGCCACCGGTGGCGGCGATGGCGGCGCCTTCGTCGTGGAACGGCTCGATCGGCTCAGGCATAGCGAATCCTCGGGTCAAGGACGGCGTACAGGAGGTCCACCAGGAGGTTGGCCAGGAGGAAGATCAGGACAAGGATCGTCACGAAGCCGACCACGGTCTGGGTGTTCTGCCGGACGATGCCCTGGTAGAGCTGGTAGCCGACGCCGTGGATGTTGAAGATCCGCTCGGTGACGATGGCCCCGCCCATGAGCGCGCCGATGTCGGCGCCGATGAAGGTCACCACCGGGATGAGGCTGTTGCGCAGCAGGTGGCGGCTGATCACCCGGCGGCGCGGGAGGCCCTTGGCGACGGCGGTGCGGACGTAGTCGGCGCGCTTGTTCTCGGCGATCGAGGTGCGGGTGAGCCGGGTGACGTACGCGAGGGAGACGGAGGCGAGGACCAGACCGGGGACGATCAGCTCGTCGAAGCTCGCCGCGGTCGAGACTGCCGGGTCGATCCAGTGCCACTTCACGCCGAGCAGCAGCTGGGCGAGGAGGGCGGTGACGAAGGTGGGGACGGAGAGGACGACCAGGGTCAGCAGCAGGACGGTGGTGTCGACGGGACGGCCGCGCCTGAGGCCGGTGAGCACGCCGAGGCTGATGCCGATGACGATCTCGAAGACGATCGCGACGATGGTGAGCCGGATGGTGACCGGGAAGGCGTTGGACATCAGCTCGGTGACGGCCTGGCCGTTGAAGGCGGTGCCGAAGTCGCCGGTGAAGACGTTGCCCATGTAGGTCAGGTATTGCTGCCAGACCGGCTTGTCGAGGCCGAACTCCTTCTTCAGCTGGGCGGCGGTCGCCGGGTCGCACTGGCGGTCGCCGCACAGTCCGGCGACGGGGTCGCCCATCACGTTCACCATCAGGAAGATGAGCAGCGTGGCGCCGAAGAAGACCGGGATCATCTGCAGCAGCCGCCGGATCACGTATCGCCCCACGGAAGCCTCCAGGAAGGGTGGGTTGCGGGACGGCGTACGGCCCGGTGCGGGGGTCCGCGGCCCGGGCCGTACACCGCCGAACTGCTACGGCGTCACTTGACCTTGATCCGGTCGTAGACCGGGACGCTGAAGGGGTTCAGGGACACGTTCGACACCCGGTCCGAGTAGCCGGCGCTGCCGTTCTGGTACCAGAGCGGGATGGCCCCCATGTCGTCGCGGAGGACCTCCTCGGCCTTCTGGAAGAGGTCGACGGCCTTCTTGGTGTCGGTCTCGGCGTTGGCCTGGTTGACGAGCTTGTCGAACTCGGGGTTGGAGTACTTGCCGTCGTTGGACGAGGCGTTCGTGTAGTACAGCGGCTGGAGGAAGTTCTGGATGAGCGGGTAGTCCATCTGCCAGCCGGCCCGGAAGGGCCCGTCGAGCTTGGACGAGGTGACCTGGTTGCGGAAGTCGGCGAAGGTGCCGACGGGGGCGCCGACGCAGGCGTTGTTGTCGCCGAGCGCGCGGTTGATGGAGTTGCAGACGGCGTCCACCCACTCCTTGTGGGAGCCGGTGTCGGCGTTGTACGAGATCTTCAGCGTGCCGCCGGGGATGCCGCCGCCCTCGGCGACCAGCTTCTTGGCCTCGCCGGGGTTGTACTCGCAGGCCTCGCCGCAGAGCTCCTTGTAGCCGCCGTCGGCGCCGAGGACCGGGGAGGTCCAGTCCTTGGCGGGGGTGCGGGTCTTCTGGAAGATCGTCTCGGTGATCTGCTTGCGGTCGATGGCCATCGAGAGGCCCTTGCGGAGCTTCTCCTGGCCGGGCTTGTCGAACTCCGGCTTGTAGAAGGGCCAGGCGAGGGTCTGGATGATGCCGGCGGGGGTGTTGATGTACCGGTCGCCGAGGTCCGCGGAGACGTTCTTGAGCTGCGCGGCGGGGACGTCGTCGACGAGGTCGAGGTTGCCGGCCGTCAGGTCCGTGTAGGCGGTGTTGTTGTCGGTGTAGACCTTGAGGGTGATGCCGCCGTTCTGCGCCTTGTCGGGGCCCGGGTAGCCGTCCCACTTCTTGAGGGCCATCTGGGAACCCTTGGAGTAGGAGTCGACGGTGTACGGGCCGTTGCCGACGGGCTTCGAGAGCCAGCCGGCGTGGTCGTCGTAGAAGGCCTTGGGCAGCGGGGAGAAGGCCGCGTAGCCGAGGGTGTCGGGGAAGGTCGAGAACTTCTGGGTGAGCTTGACCGTGAAGGTGCGCTCGCCGGTGACCTTGAGGCCGGTCAGGGTCTCGGCGGTGGGCTGGCCCTTGTCGGGGTGGACCTTGTCGTAGCCCTCGATGTAGCCGAAGAAGTACGCGTTCTTCTGGTTGTTCTTGAGGTGGGCGGCGTAGTTCCAGGCGTCCACGAAGGACTTCGCGGTGACCTTCTCGCCGTTGGAGAAGGTCCAGCCGTCCTTGACCGTGATGGTGAAGTTCGTCGAGTCGGTGGTCTCGATCTTCTCGGCGAGCATGTCCTTGGCCTCGCCGGTCTTCGGGTCGTACTGCTTGAGCCCGCGGAAGATCATGGACAGGACCTTGCCGCCCTGGACCTCGTTGGTGTTGGCGGGCTCCAGCGGGTTCTGCGGGTCGCCCCACGAGGAACTCACGATGCCGTCGGCCCCTCCGCCACCGCCGCCGCTGTCGCCGCCACCACAGGCCGTCGCCGCGAGGGCGACGGCGGTGGCCAGTGCGGCCCACTTGGCGTGCGTGGCTCCGCGCATGGAGTGCCTCCCGAATGTCCTAAGTCTGACTTACGAAGCCACGGACGGCGTGGTCTGGGCCGACACCGTCAAGGAGGTCGGCCCGGACGGCGAACTCCTGTGGCTTCGGAGCCGGGCACTCCGCCCCGTACCGCCGCGGCGTCGGCCCCGGTGAGGGGTTCGAGGGCGGTGTAGAGGATGCGGC
>NZ_JBEXSZ010000029.1:0-65295 GCF_040613865.1 Streptomyces sp. NPDC006197
GGACGGCGCCTGGGTCAGGGAAGCGGCGGCGGCCTACGCGGACAAGCACACCGGAAAGCACGGGGAGGCACAGGCATGACGACCGACGGTTGGCCGCTGTGGGAGGTGTTCGTGCGCTCCCGCCGCGGACTGTCCCACACCCACGCGGGCAGTCTCCACGCACCCGACGCGGAGATGGCCCTGCGCAACGCCCGCGACCTCTACACCCGCCGGTCCGAAGGCGTGTCGATCTGGGTCGTCCCCTCCACGGCCATCACCGCCTCCTCGCCCGACGAGAAGGACCCCTTCTTCGAACCGGCCGCGGACAAGCCCTACCGCCACCCGACCTTCTACGAGATCCCGGAAGGGGTGAAGCACCTGTGACCGGCACCACCGACACCCTCACCGCCGCCGCGGCGCTCGCCCTCGGCGACGACGCCCTCGTCCTCTCCCACCGCCTGGGGGAGTGGGCCGGCTCCGCCCCCGTCCTGGAGGAGGAGGTCGCCCTGGCCAACATCGCCCTCGACCTCCTCGGCCAGGCCCGGGTCCTGCTCTCCCTCGTCGGCGACGAGGACGAACTCGCCTACCTCCGCGAGGAGCGCTCCTTCCGGAACAGCCAGCTCGTCGAGCAGCCGAACGGCGACTTCGCCCACACCATCGCCCGGCAGCTCTACTTCTCCACCTACCAGCGTCTCCTCTACGGGCGGCTGGCCTCCGGCGACGGCCCCTTCGCCGGCCTCGCGGCCAAGGCCGTCAAGGAGGTCGCCTACCACCAGGACCACGCCGAGCACTGGACCCTGCGCCTCGGCGACGGCACCACCGAGAGCCACCAGCGGATGCAGCGCGCCTGCGACGCCCTCTGGAGGTACACCGGCGAACTGTTCCAGCCCGTCGACGGCCTCGACCTGGACCTCCCGGCCCTGGAGACCGCCTGGCTGGACTCGGTCACCGACGTCCTCGGCCGGGCCACGCTCACCGTGCCCTCCGGACCGCGCACCGGCGCATGGAGCGCGGGCGCCGGCCGGCAGGGCCTCCACACCGAGTCCTTCGGACGGATGCTCGCCGAGATGCAGCACCTGCACCGCAGCCACCCGGGGGCGACATGGTGACCATGACGGCCCTGGAGGAGGAACTGAGCCGCATCGCCGGCTCCGTCCCCGATCCGGAGCTGCCCGTCCTCACCCTGGAGGAACTCGGCGTCATGCGGGGCGTGCAGGTCCTCGGCCCCGGCCGGGTCGAAGTCTCCCTCACCCCCACCTACACGGGCTGCCCCGCCATCGAGGCCATGGCCTCCGACATCGAGCAGGCCCTCCACCGGCACGGCGTGCCGGACGTCACCGTCGTCACGGTCCTCGCCCCGGCCTGGTCCACCGACGACATCAGCGAGGAAGGACGGCGCAAACTCACCGAGTTCGGCATCGCCCCGCCCCGCCCCCAGGGACCCGCCGGCGGACCCGTGCCCCTCACCCTGGCGATCCGCTGCCCGCACTGCGGATCCACCGACACCGAGCTCCTGAGCCGCTTCTCCTCCACCGCCTGCAAGGCACTGCGCCGCTGCACCGCCTGCCGCGAACCGTTCGACCACTTCAAGGAGTTGTAGATGGTGTCCTCAGCCGCCGGACGGGCCGGGTTCCATCCGCTCCGGGTGAGCGAGGTCGACCGCCTCACGGACGACTCCGTGGCCGTCACCTTCGCGGTCCCGCCCGAGCTCCACGAGGCGTACCGCCACCTCCCCGGACAGCACCTCGCCCTGCGCCGCACCGGCGAGCAGGGCGAGGAGATCCGGCGCACGTACTCGATCTGCGCCCCCGCCTCCCCGGCCGGCGAACCCCCCGTCCTGCGCGTCGGCATCCGACTCGTCGACGGCGGCTCGTTCTCGACGTACGCGCTCAAGGAACTGGCCGTCGGCGACCTCGTCGAGGTCATGGAGCCGATGGGCCGCTTCTCGCTCACCCCGCGCCCCGGCCACTTCGCCGCCGTCGTCGGCGGCAGCGGCATCACCCCGGTCCTCTCGATGGCAGCCACCCTGCTCGCCCGCGAGCCGGAGGCCCGGTTCTGCCTGATCCGCAGCGACCGCACCGCCGCGTCCACGATGTTCCTCGACGAGGTCGCCGACCTCAAGGACCGCTACCCGGACCGCTTCCAGCTCGTCACCGTGCTCTCCCGTGAGGAGCAGCAGGCAGGCCTGCCCTCCGGCCGCCTCGACCGCGAGCGGCTCGCCGAACTGCTGCCCGCGATGCTGCCGGTCGACACGATCGACGGATGGTTCCTCTGCGGCCCCTTCGGACTCGTCCAGGGTGCCGAGCAGGCACTGCGCGGCCTGGGCGTCGACCGCGGCCGGATCCACCAGGAGATCTTCCACGTCGACGACGGCTCCGCGCCCGCCCCCGCCCCCGCGGCGGACGCCCCGGCGCACGCCACCCTGACGGCCACCCTGCACGGCCGGTCCGGCACCTGGCCGGTGGAGCGCGGCGAAACCCTCCTCGACACCGTGCTCCGCGCCCGCGCGGACGCCCCGTACGCCTGCAAGGGCGGGGTGTGCGGCACCTGTCGCGCCTTCCTCGTCGGCGGAGAGGTACGGATGGACCGCAACTTCGCCCTGGAGCCGGAGGAGACGGAAGCCGGATACGTCCTGGCCTGCCAGTCCCATCCGGCCACCCCGGACGTGGAGTTGGACTTCGACCGCTGACGAGTCCCGAGCACTGACGGAGTGGCGGCGCCGCCGAAGTACGGCCGGCGCCGCCATTCCCTTCCCCTAGAACCTGTTCTATCTTGACGACCCGTCAGGAAGACAGGGGTCGGCAACGGGAAGGCACCACAGTGGACTTCACCTTCACCGAAGAGCAGCAGGCAGCCGTCGAAGCGGCCAAGGCGGTCTTCTCGGACGTCGCACCCGACGCGGTACCCAGCCCCGCCCTCACCCCGGGCGCCGTGTCCGAGGACCTCGACCGACCGCTCTGGGCACGCCTCGCCACCGCCGACCTCCTCGGACTCACCCTGGCCCCCGAGCACGGCGGCGCCGGCCTCGACCCCGTCGCCCTCTGCCTCGTCCTCCGCGAATCCGCCCGCGTCCTCGCCCGCGTCCCACTCCTGGAGACCAGCGCCGTCGCCCTCACCATCGAGCGGTACGCCCACCCCCGCACGGCCGCCGCACTGCTCCCCCGCATCACCCGCGGCGAACTCGTCCTCACCGCCGCCGCCCAGGGACGCACCGGCCACGAACCCGCCCCCCACGCCGTCACCGCGCGCCGCGACGAAACCGGCTGGACCCTCGACGGCCTCCAGACCGCCGTCCCCTGGGCCCACCGCGCCGACATCATCGCCGTACCCGCGCACACCACCGAGGGCGGCACCGTCCTCGCCCTGCTGCCCCGCACCCACGACGGCCTCGGCCTCACCGACCAGTACTCCACCAACGGCGAACTCCTCGCCGAACTCCGCCTCGACGCCGTACACCTCGACGACACGGACGTCATCGACGCCGACGGCGCCTGGGAACGACTGCGCGACATCCTCACCACCGGCACCTGCGCGCTCGCCCTCGGCCTGGGAGAGGCCGTCCTCGCCATGACGAGCCAGTACACCGGAAAACGCGAACAGTTCGGCCACCCCGTGGCCACCTTCCAGGCCGTCGCCGTCCAGACCGCCGACCGCTACATCGACCTGCGCGCCATGGAGGCCACCCTCTGGCAGGCCGCCTGGCGCCTCTCCCACGACACCGACGGGCCACTGCCCGCGGCAGGGGACATCGCCGTCGCCAAGATCTGGGCCTCCGAAGGAGTACGCCGCGTGGTGCAGACCGCCCAGCACCTGCACGGCGGCTTCGGCGCCGACACCGACTACCCGCTGCACCGCTACCACGCCTGGGCCAAACACCTCGAACTGTCCCTCGGCCCCGCAGCCGCCCACGAGGAGGCCCTCGGCGACCTGCTGGCCGCCCACCCCCTCGGCTGACGCCCGGAAAGCCGTAAAGGACTCAGAGGACGAAGGCCGGGCTTCCGCCCTCCGCCACCATCGGACGCCCGGCACCGTCCCAGGCGAGCATCCCGCCGTCCACGTTCACCGCGTCGAAGCCCTGCTGCACCAGGTACTGCGTGACCTGCGCCGAACGCCCCCCGACCCGGCACATCACATAGGCGCGACCACGCTCGGCCACGGCCTCCGTCACCTCACCGAAACGGGCCACGAAGTCACTCATCGGCACGTGCAGCGCGCCCTCGACATGACCGGCCGCCCACTCGTCGTTCTCCCTGACGTCCAGCACCAGGGCATCGGCCGGCACGGAAGCCGCGTCCACGGAGGGCAGCGGGGAGAAATTCATGGGAAAGGCCTTCTCTCGTCGGAACCGCCCGAAGGATCCGGGCGCACAGAAAAACTACTGCACCAGCCCGGCCAGCTCGTTCTCCCGCTCGGAGACCTGCGCGAGCAGCTGCTCGGCGATCTCCTCCAGGAGCTGGTCCGGGTCGTCCGGCGCCATCCGCAGCATCGCGCCGATCGCGCTCTCCTCCAGCTCGCGCGCCACCGCCGACAGCATGTCCTTGCGCTCGGCCAGCCACTCCAGGCGCGCGTACAGCTCCTCGCTCTCGCTGAGCCTCTCCTCGGCCGGCACCGGCCCGGCCTCCCACTCCGCGGAGAGCTCACGCAGCAGCGCCTCGTCGCCCCGGGCGTAGGCGGCGTTCACGCGCGTGATGAACTCCTCACGCCGCTTCCGCTCGTCCTCCTCGCGCGCCAGGTCGGGATGGGCCTTGCGGGCCAGCTCGCGGTAGAGCCTGCGAGCCTCCTCGCCGGGACGGACCCGCTTCGGCGGCTGCACCGGCCGGTCGGTGAGCATCGCGGCGGCCTCGGGGGAGAGGCCGTCGGTGTCGATCCAGTCGTTGAACAGCTCGTCCACGCCGGGCATCGGCAGCACCGCGGCCCGCGCCTCCTGCGCCCGCCGCAGATCCTCGGGGTCCCCGGTGCGCGCCGCCCGCGCCTCGGCGATCCGCGCGTCGAGCTCGTCGAGCCGCGCGTACATCGGCCCGAGCTTCTGGTGGTGCAGCCGCGAGAAGTTCTCCACCTCGACCCGGAAGGTCTCGACGGCGATCTCGAACTCGATCAACGCCTGCTCGGCCACCCGCACGGCCTGCTCCAACCGAGCCTCAGGCCGCCCCTCCCCCACCTGCGGATCCACACCCTCCGGGTCCACGGCCTCCTGCGCGCCGACCCGCGGATCCACAGCCTCCGGGTCCGCGGCCTGCTGCGCGCCGACCTGCGGGTCCGCAGACGGCCGACCCTCGGACCGCTCGGCCTCGGGCCGCTCGTCCCCGGGTCCCTCGTTCACACCCTGGTCCACGCTCACGTCCACGCCCGCCAAGTCCTCGTTCCGCCTCGTCCCACCCAGCCTACGGTCCTCGCAGGGGGCCTCCCCCCTCCCTCCCCCTCCCTCCCCTCCCCCCTTTTTTTTGCTCCCCCCGCCCCCGCCGGACGTCAGACGCCCAGTTCCGCCGCCACGCGCCCCGTGCGGACGGCCGAGAGCAGGTCGGCGTGGTCCGCGGTGGTGCGGTCCGCGTACGTGACGGCGAAGGAGGCGACGGCCTCGTCGAGCTCCTCGTTCTTGCCGCAGTAGCCGGATATCAGGCGCGGGTCAGCGCTGTGGGCGTGCGCGCGGGCGAGTAGGGCCCCGGTCATCCGCCCGTAGTCGTCGAGCTGGTCCGCGGTGAGGGCGGCGGGGTCGACGCTGCCCTTGCGGTTGCGGAACTGCCTCACCTGGAACGGACGCCCCTCGACCGTGGTCCAGCCCAACAGGATGTCGCTGACGACCTGCATCCGCTTCTGTCCGAGCACCACGCGCCGCCCCTCGTGGCCGGCGTCCGGCACGGTGAATCCGGCGGCCTGCAGATGCGGCAGCAGGGCCGACGGCCGGGCCTCCTTCACCTGGAGCACCAGCGGTTCGCCCCGGTGGTCGAGCAGCAGCACCACATAGGAGCGGGTGCCGACGCTTCCGGTGCCGACCACCCGGAAGGCCACGTCGTGGACGGCGTACCGGGCGAGGAGCGGCAGCCTGTCCTCGGACACGGTCTCCAGGTACGCGCCCAGGGACTCGGCGACCTCGGCCGCCTCGGTGTCCGGGACTCTGCGCAGCACCGGGGGAGCGTCCACGAACCTGCGGCCGCCGCCCCCGGCGTCCGTCACGGCCTCGGTCGACCGGGCGGCGAACCTGGCGCTCGTGTTGTTGCGGGCCTTGGCGGAGACCCGCTCCAGGGTGCCGAGGAGGTCACGGGCGTCGGTGTGCGAGACGAGTTCCTCGTCGGCGATGGCGTTCCAGGCGTCGAGTGCGGGCAGTCGGGCGAGCAGGCGCATGGTGCGCCGGTACGCGCCGACGGTGTCGAACGCGGCGGCCCGGCACACGTCCTCGCCCGCCCCCACTTCCCGTCCGGCGAGGACGAGGGACGTGGCGAGCCGCTTGAGGTCCCATTCCCAGGGGCCGACGACGGTCTCGTCGAAGTCGTTGAGGTCCATGACGAGCCGTCCGCGTGCGTCACCGTAGAGGCCGAAGTTGGCGGCGTGCGCGTCGCCGCATATCTGGGCGGCGATCCCGGTGACGGGCGTCCCGACGAGGTCCTGGGCCATGAGCCCGGCGGAGCCGCGCAGGAAGGCGAAGGGGCTGGCCGCCATCCTGCCGACCCGTATCGGCGCGAGCTCGGGTACCCGGCCCCGGTTCGACTCCTCGACGGCGCGGACGGCGTCGGGGCGGTCGGTGGCGAGGGCCGGCTGGTCGTGCGAGGAGCGGGGCACCCGCTCGCGCAGCTGCTTGCCCCGGTCCTTGGGGGAGACCCCGGGGGCGGGGGCGGCGCGGCGCGCGAAGCCCGGCACGTGCGGGACGCGCGCCCCGTCCTGCCCTTCGTCCGTACCGCGCTGTCCTGGCACGACGGCCCGGATCTCGTCCATGGGACGCCTCCCCCGATGCGATGTCCAACATCATCCGGCCCTGACCGTACCGCCGTTCCCGATCACCCGTCTCCCCCTGTGGACAACGCCCCCACGAGCCTGTGGACAACCCCGGGAGCAAGCCTCTGAGCCGTGCATCCGGCCCCAGCACCGGACTGCCCCAGACCCGCCCCCGGGTCCGCCCTCAGACCGCGACGGCCTCTTCCATCTCCTCCTCGGCCTCAGCCCTGACCCGGGCATCGGCGTCGGCATCGGCGCCGTCCCTGCCCGTCCCCGTGGCCGCCGCAGTCCCCGGCGTCCCCGGAGTCTGTCCCTGGCCGGCGCTCGTCTGCTTCCGCCGAGACTCCGTGAGTCCGGCGAGGACGACGAGCGTGACACCGGCGAGGAGCCAGAGGGTGAGGACGAGAACGTTCCCGCCGAGCCCGTGGCCGTCGAAGTAGACGTGACCGCGCACGCCCTCGACGAAGCCCGCGCCGTTCCAGAAGGCATGCAGCGCGCCGAAGAAGCCGGGCTGGAGCTCGGGCCGGTAGATGCCGCCGGAGCTCGTGAAGTTGAGCATGACGAAGAGGACCATCACGCCGAGCGTGGTCCAGCGCCGCAGGAAGGTGTGCAGGCCGATGCCGACGGCGAGGATGCCCGCCGCGTACAGCCAGGACATCGCCCACACGCCCCCGAGGCCCTGGTCGACCAGGTGGAAGGCCGGTCCGGCGAAGAGGGTGCCGATCAGGCTGACGACGAGCGACATGCCGGCGGCGAGGAGCGCCCTGATCCGCATGGGCAGGACGGCTCCGGCTCCGCCGATGACGGCGACGGAGGCGTACGCGCCGATGCTGAGGGCGACGAGCAGGAAGAAGACGCCCTGGCCCGTGGGGTCGCCGGAGGCGGTGGGGGCGACGTCGGTGACCTTGAGGGGTGCGCCCTGTCCGGCGGCGACCTTGGTGAACACCTTCTCGACGGCCATGGCGCTGGTGTCGGAGGAGCCCGAGGCGACGAGCAGTTCGGGCGTGGTGCCGGGGATGTAGGCGCCGAAGCTGCGCTGTTCGCGCAGTGCGGAGGCGGCGGTGTCCCGGTCGGCGACGGTACGGACGTCGAGGGCGCCGGCGCCCTTGTCCTGGAGCGTCTGCGCGAGGACCTGGGTGGTGGGGCCGGAGCCGACGATGTCGACGCGCAGGTCGTGGGGTTCGGGCGCGTGGAAGGCGCCGAGGTAGGCGAGACCCATGCCGACGCACATCAACAGGGGGGTGAGCAGATGTCCGAGGACATGCCGCAACGCGCCGCTGGTGTTCGGTCCTGCGGACACCGAGACCTCCATGGTTGGCTTTTACAACTAAAGAACCGTTGTACTATACAACCGAAAGTTTCCGAGAGGCGACCCGTCCCGAACGCTCCCTCCCGGACGACCCGCCCCGAACCCCCCGGACCGACGGCGACGCACCGGCGGCAACGCACCGACAGCAGGGAGCGCACCATGACCGGCGCCGCAGAGCCACCCCGTGAGGCGTCGGTGGACGTCATCCAGCGCGAGCTGACCGCCTTCGCGCGCCGGGCCCGTGCCGCGGCGGCCCGGGTCCACCCCGAACTCCCGCTCGTCTCGTACACGTTGCTCGCCCACATCGAGGAGCAGCGCGGCTGCCGCGCCACCGACCTCGCGGCCCACTACCTCCTGGACAAGTCGACGGTGAGCCGCCAGGTCGCCGGCCTGGAGAAGCTCGGTTTCGTGGAGCGCCGCCCCGCCCCCGAGGACCACCGGGTGCAGGTGCTCCACCCCACCGAGGCCGGCACCCGGGTCCTCGCCGCGGCCCAGACGAACCGCATGGCCGCCTTCCAGGAACGGCTGGAGGACTGGTCGGCCGAGGATCTCGCCCGCTTCGCCGCGTATCTGCTGCGGTACAACGCCGCGGCCGCAGGCCCCCTCCCCGGCGCCCCCGCGAACTGACCCCGGCCCTCACCCGCCGACCCGACCCGGCCCCGGCTCTCACGCGCCGACCCGACCCGGCCCGGGCCCTCACGCGCCGGCCCGGCGCCGGCTCCGGCCCTCAACATGTCGGCCCGGCGCCGGTCCCCCTGCGCGGGCTACAGCCCCGCGTCCCGTGCGAGCAGCGCCGCCTGCACGCGGTTCTCGCAGTCCAGCTTGGCCAGGATCCGGCTCACGTACGTCTTCACGGTGGCCTCGCTCATGTGCAGCCGCTTCCCGGCGTCCGCGTTGGAGAGCCCTTCGCCGAGCAGTGCCAAGACGTCCCGCTCCTTCTCGCTGAGCGCCGCCACCCGTGCCCGCGCCTGCTCGGCGCGCGCCACCTCCCGACCCGCGGCCAGCCGCTCCACCACGTGCCGGGTCGCCGCAGGCGACAGATACGCGTCCCCCGCCGCGGCCGCCCGCACCGCCCGGATCAGCTCGGCGGGTGCCGTGTCCTTGAGCAGGAACCCGGCGCCCCCGTGCTCCAGGGCCCGCAGCACGTTCTCCCGCTCCCCGAAGGTCGTCAGGACGACCACGCGTGCCGCGGGCGCGGCCCGGCGCAGCTCCGGCAGCGCGGAGAGACCGTCGAGGACCGGCATCTGGATGTCGAGCAGGACCACGTCGGCGGCGTGCGCCCGTGCGGCCTCCACCGCCTCCCGCCCGTCGGCGGCCTCCCCGACGACCTCGATCTCCGGGTCCGAGGTGAGGATCATCCGGATCCCGGCTCTGATCAGAGGCTCGTCGTCGGCGATCACGACCCTGATGGGCTGCTCTGCCACTGCTTCTCCCCCACGCCTCCGGTACGGGCCGCCCAGCGCTACCGCTGCTCGACCGAGTACGACTTCTTCTCGATCAGCTTGCCGCCCTTGAAGCAGAACCGGAAAACGGGCTCCTCGTCATCGCTGTCGTCCATGTCCGAGGACATCAGCACCAGGCAGCTGGCGCCCGCCGGCCGCGCGGGCCCCGGGCCGTCCAGTCCTGCCGTGGCTATGGTGTCGCCCGGGGGCAGCTGGCCACGGACCTCCTTCTCGGTCATCCCGACCTCCACCGCCTCGTACTGGGCGGGGTCGATCATGCCGTCCTTCACGGAGCCCATGAGGAAGTAGAGGCCGAAGCCCGCCGCCACCACCAGCAGGACGAGCGCCGCGAACGCGATCCCGCAGCCCAGTGCGAACGCCCCGCCCGTGCTCCTGCCCCTGCCCCCACGCATCGCCATCGCCAGCTCCCGCTCCGTGAACGTCCAGTCGGCCGGTCCGACCGCGACCGGACGACCATCGCCCACCAGCGGCTTCGTGGTCTGCTGCCGGAAGTCGTCGGCCGCATCGACCAAAGGCGCTGCCTCGGCGACCGGCGCCGCCCCGTACGGCAGCATCCCGGCGACCCGGAACCCGCCGCCGTCGGCCGGGCCCGCATGGCACATGCCGCCCACCAGGCGGGCCCGCTCGACGAGGCCGGCCAGCCCCTGCCCGCCGCTCACCACGTCCCTCACCGGACCGTCCACCGGCTCGCCGTTGACGATCTCCACGACGAAGGTGTCCGGCTCGTAGCGCAGCTCGACGCCGATCGGCGCCCCCGGCGCGTACTTGTAGGCGTTGGTCAGGGCCTCCTGCACGATCCTGTACGCGGCGTGGTCGGCGGCGGGCGCCAGTGGTCTCTCCTCTCCCAGCCGCCGCAGTCCGACCGAGGTGCCGGCCGCGCGGGCCGCCGCCACGAGCCCCTCGATGCCGGCGGTCCCGCGCGCGGCCCGCCCCGTCTCGTCCCCGGCCGGCGCGGGCGCCGGCGAGGTGCCGCCCTCCGCCGCGACCCCGTCGCGGAGTATCCCGACGACCTCCCGCAGTTCGTGCATGGCGGTCACCGAGGCGTTCCGCAGGACGCCGACCACCTCGCGCTGCCGCTCGCCCAGCTCCCGGTCCACTTCGAGGGCGCCCGTGTGCACGGCGATCAGCGCCAGCTGGTGCCCGAGGCTGTCGTGCATGTCCTGGGCGATCCGCTGCCGCTCGCGCAGTCTGGCCTGCCAGACCACCATGTTCCGCTCGCGCAGCAGCTGCGCGTTGCGCTCCTGGAGCGCGTGCAGCAGGGTCCGTCGCTGGGTCCAGTAGCGGTGGGCGAGACCGGGGGCCAGCGTGGTGCCCAGGTAGTAGAGGGTGGCCATGAAGGCGACGGTGAGGAGCCGCTGCCGGTCCCAGGTCTCCAGGAGCGTGCCGCCGACGTCCAGGACGAAGGCGGCGATGAACGCGGCCAGTGCCCGCCCGGGGCTGGCGACGTACCGGCCGGACGACCAGCCGAGCACGATGAGCAGGGGCCCGAGGCCGGGCAGGAAGGGCGCGAGGCCGGCGGTCAGGACGAGCACGCCCGCGGGGAGTCTGCGCCGCAGCAGCGACAGCACGGCCGCGCCCGCGGCGACGGCGGCCAGCCGCCATCCCTCGCCGCCCAGGAGTTCCTCGGAGCCCGCCGCCAGCAGCGCGACGACCACGGCGAGGGCCACCTCGCCAGTGGTCCTGCGCCGTGACCAGTGCCCGGGCATCACGAGCCAATCCCACCAGGCGGCGACCCTGGCCGCGGTCTCCCGCGCGGTCCGGCTCCCCGACTTCGGCGTCGCGGCCCGGCTCCCCGACTTCGACATAGCGTCCACGCTCGAACCCTAGGCAGCGCCCGACCCCCCGGACGTCCCTCTTTCGTCTCGCCCCCGGACGACAAAAGTCGCGACCCCCGACGCGCCTCTCCGACGAGTACCCCGACGCTCTCCCGACGCGCCCCTCCGACGAGTACCCCGACGCTCTCCCGACAAGTACCCCGACGCTCTCCCGACATGCCCCCCGACAAGCACCCCGACGCTCTTCCGAAGCGCACCCGCCGTGTGCCCCGACGTGGGAAGGCTCACATTCGCCCCGGCATACGCGGAAGCCCCGTAGGTCGATGACCTACGGGGCTTCCGTCTGGTGCGCGAGGGGGGAGTTGAACCCCCACGCCCTTTCGGGCACTGGAACCTGAATCCAGCGCGTCTGCCTATTCCGCCACCCGCGCATTGGGTGGTCTCCCTGCCCTCTCACTTTTCAGTGGGAGCGCCTGGCGACATCTGAAGATTAGCACGTCGTAGACCGTGGATTCACATCCGTTGTTTCGCCCCCGCTCCCGGAGAACAAGGAGAGGGAGGGAGCGACGACGCGCCCACGCGGAACGGGAGCCGGGAGGAGTGGGCACGCCCGGGAGGGAGAGGACAGGAGGGAGAGGAGGGGAGAAGGACGGCGGAAGAGAGGAAGAAGGGGGGAGGAAGGGGACGGACCGGTCCGGAACCCCGGCCCGAGCCTCCGCTCCCACAGCCGGGTGCGGGACACTGTCCACAGGCCACCTCTACGATCCGTGGGGAAAGCTTGTGAGAGGTGACACTCGTCCACAGGGCAGAGAAGGGGAACCAGCCGATTTCCCGACGCGTGGATACGATCAGTAAGCAGTACCAGGGCGACAACGACGGAGGAGGTGCCCCATGGGAGTCCTGAAGCGTTTCGAGCAGCGTCTCGAAGGTCTGGTCAACGGCACCTTCGCCAAGGTCTTCAAGTCCGAGGTCCAGCCCGTCGAGATCGCCGGCGCGCTCCAGCGCGAGTGCGACAACAACGCGACGATCTGGAACCGCGAGCGGACGGTCGTCCCCAACGACTTCATCGTGGAGCTGAGCACGCCGGACTACGAGCGTCTCAGCCCCTACTCGGGTCAGCTCGGCGACGAGCTCGCCGGCCTGGTCAGGGACTACGCGAAGCAGCAGCGGTACACCTTCATGGGCCCGATCAAGGTCCACCTGGAGAAGGCCGAGGACCTCGACACCGGCCTGTACCGCGTCCGCAGCCGCACGCTGGCGTCGAGTACGTCACAGCCGCAGCCGCAGCAGCAGGACCGCGGCGGCTACGGGTACCCCCCGGCCGGCGCCCCGCCCATGCCCGCCTCCCCGCCTCCCGGCGCGCCCGGCCACCGGCCGACGGCGCCCGCCGGACGCCCGGCGGGCGGCCCCGGATCCATGCCCGGCCCCGCCACCCACGGCGGAGCGGGCGCTCCGGTGCGCCGCTGGATCGAGATCAACGGCACCCGCCATCAGATCTCCCGCCCGACCCTGGTCCTCGGCCGCAGCACCGACGCGGACGTGAGGATCGACGATCCCGGCGTCTCCCGCCGGCACTGCGAGATCCGGACCGGAACGCCCTCGACGATCCAGGATCTGGGATCCACCAACGGCATCGTGGTGGACGGGCAGCACACCACCCGCGCTACGCTCCGCGACGGCTCGCGGATCGTCGTGGGCAGCACCACCATCGTTTACCGGCAAGCCGAAGGGTGAAGCGGGGGCAATGTCAGAGCTGACCCTGACGGTCATGCGGTTGGGTTTCCTGGCCGTTCTGTGGCTGTTCGTCATCGTGGCCGTCCAGGTCATTCGCAGTGACCTGTTCGGTACACGGGTCACCCAACGCGGTTCGCGGCGCCAGGAGGCGCGGCCCCAGCAGAACGCGCGCCAGGCGGCCGCGCCTCCGCAGCAGCGCGGCCAGCAGAACGCGGGTGGCCGCCAGCGCCGCGGCGCCCCGACCAAGCTGGTCGTCTCCGAGGGCACCCTCACCGGCACGACCGTCGCCCTCCAGGGGCAGACGATCACGCTGGGCCGGGCGCACGACTCGACGATCGTGCTCGACGACGACTACGCCTCCAGCCGTCACGCCAGGATCTACCCGGACCGGGACGGCCAGTGGATCGTCGAGGACCTCGGGTCCACCAACGGCACCTATCTCGACCGGACCCGCCTCACCACCGCCACGCCGATTCCGCTGGGCGCGCCGATCCGCATCGGCAAGACCGTCATCGAGCTTCGGAAGTAGTGCCACGACATGAATGAGCGCGAGCGGAGCGAGCGAGCCGGGACGGTCCCCGCCGCGGGACGTGCCGCGCTCCCGACCGGAGCGACTGAATCGACCGGCGTGACCGGAGCGACCGGAGGGTGGGCAGTGTGGGTCGAGACCGGCCGTACCCCGATGCAGCGTCGACAGGGCAGGTGCGCATGACTCTGTCCCTGCGATTCGCCGCGGGCTCGCACAAGGGCATGATCCGCGAGGGCAACGAGGACTCGGGCTACGCCGGGCCCCGGCTGCTCGCCATCGCCGACGGCATGGGCGGACAGGCCGCCGGCGAGGTCGCCTCCTCCGAGGTGATCTCCACGCTCGTCACGCTCGACGACGACGTCCCCGGCTCCGACATCCTCACCTCGCTCGGTACGGCGGTGCAGCGCGCCAACGACCAGCTGCGGATGATGGTCGAGGAGGACCCGCAGCTGGAGGGCATGGGCACCACGCTCACCGCCCTCCTGTGGACCGGCCAGCGGCTCGGTCTCGTGCACGTCGGAGACTCCCGCGCCTACCTGCTCCGCGACGGCGTCCTCACCCAGATCACCCAGGACCACACCTGGGTCCAGCGCCTCGTCGACGAGGGCCGGATCACCGAGGAAGAGGCCACCACCCACCCGCAGCGCTCGCTCCTCATGCGCGCGCTCGGCAGCGGCGACCACGTCGAACCCGACCTCTCCATCCGTGAGGTCCGGGCCGGCGACCGCTACCTGATCTGCTCCGACGGCCTGTCCGGCGTGGTCTCCCACCAGACCCTCGAGGACACCCTCGCCAGCTACCAGGGCCCGCAGGAGACCGTGCAGGAGCTGATCCAGCTCGCGCTGCGCGGCGGCGGCCCCGACAACATCACGGTGATCGTCGCCGACGTCCTCGACGTCGATGGCGGCGACACCCTCGCCGGTCACCTCAGCGACACCCCGGTCATCGTGGGCGCCGTCGCCGAGAACCAGGCGCAGCTGAACGACGGCGGGGCGATGCAGACCCCGGCCGGCCGCGCCTCGGGCCTCGGCCGCACCGCGCCGCACCACCAGCCGCCCGCCGGCGGCTTCGGCCCGCCCGGCAGCGGCGACGACCACGGCTACGGCGGCATGCCTCCGCAGGGCTCCTTCGACTCGTACACGGACGACGACTTCGTCAAGCCGCGCACCGGCCGCAAGTGGCTCAAGCGCACCTTCTTCCTCCTCCTCGTCCTCGCGATCCTCGGCGGCGGCCTGTACGGCGGCTGGCGCTGGACGCAGACGCAGTACTTCGTGGGTTCCAAGGACCAGCACGTGGCGCTGTACCAGGGCATCAGCCAGGACCTGGCGTGGGTGTCGCTCTCGAAGGTCGAGAAGGACCACCCCGAGATCGAACTCAAGTACCTCCCCGCCTACCAGCGGAAGCAGGTCGAGGACACGATCACGGGCGGCAGCCTCGGCAAGGCCGAGACGAAGATCGCCGAGCTGGCCGTGCAGGCCTCGGCCTGCAAGAAGGCCGAGCAGCGGCACGCCGCCGCCGAGAAGGCCGCCGACCAGGCGAGCAAGCCGCCGGCCACCCAGAAGCCCGGCACCGCCACTCCTGACCCCAAGCCCACCACAGCCGCTCCCTCCCCGGGTCCCACCCTCACCGCGGAGGAGCAGAAGCTGGCCTCGAACTGCGGCAAGCAGTAAGCACCCGTAGGGGGCCTTTCACCACCATGAGCGTTGTCACCAACACGACCACCATCGGCGCGATCGAGGCGCCGAGCCGCCGCAACACCGAGCTGGCGCTGCTGGCGTTCGCCGTCGTCATCCCGGTGTTCGCGTACCTCAACGTGGGCCTGGCCATCGACGGCAAGGTCCCGGCCGGCATGGCCGGGTACGGCCTCGGCCTGGCGCTGCTCGCGACCGTCGCCCACCTCGTGGTGCGCAAGTGGGCGCCGTACGCGGACCCGCTGCTGCTGCCGCTGGCGACCCTGCTCAACGGCCTGGGCCTGGTGCTGATCTGGCGTCTCGACCAGTCGCCGCGGCTGATCGCGACCTCGATGCGGCTGTACAAGAGCTTCAGCCCCGACGCTCCCAGCCAGATGATGTACTCGGCGGTCGGCGTCGCCATGTTCGTGGGCGTGCTGCTGCTGCTCAAGGACCACCGCGTCCTCCAGCGCTACACGTACATCTCCATGGTCGCGGCCCTCGTCCTGCTGCTGCTGCCGCTCGTCCCGGGCCTCGGCGCGGACGTCTTCGGCGCCAAGATCTGGATCCGTATCGGCGGCTTCTCGATCCAGCCCGGTGAGTTCGCCAAGCTGGTCCTCGCCGTGTTCTTCTCCGGCTACCTGATGGTGAAGCGGGACGCGCTGGCGCTGGCCAGCCGCCGTTTCATGGGGCTCTACCTGCCGCGTGGCCGTGACCTCGGCCCGATCCTGACGATCTGGGCGGTCAGCCTTCTCATCCTGGTCTTCGAGAACGACCTCGGTACCTCGCTGCTGTTCTTCGGCATGTTCGTGATCATGCTGTACGTGGCGACCGAGCGGACCAGCTGGATCGTCATGGGTCTGCTGATGGCCGTGGCGGGCGCGGTGGTCGTCGGCTCCACGGCCAGCCACGTGAAGTCGCGTGTGGCCGCGTGGCTCGACCCCTTCGGCTGCCTGGAGACGGCCACCGACCAGAACATGCTGAACGCCTGTGACCAGATGACGCAGGTGCTCATGTCGTTCGGTTCGGGCGGCATCCTCGGCACCGGTCTCGGACAGGGCAACTCCGACCTCATCCAGTTCGCCGCCAACTCCGACTTCATCTTCGCCACCGTCGGCGAGGAGCTCGGCCTGACCGGCGTCATGGTCTTCCTGCTGCTGTACGGCCTGATCATCGAGCGCGGCATCCGTACCTCCCTCGCCGCCCGCGACCCCTTCGGCAAGCTGCTCGCGATGGGTCTGTCCGGTGCCTTCGCGCTGCAGATCTTCGTCGTCGCCGGCGGTGTGATGGGCCTCATCCCGCTCACCGGTATGACCATGCCGTTCCTCGCGTACGGCGGTTCCTCCGTGATCGCCAACTGGGCCCTGATCGGCATCCTCATCCGGATCAGCGACACCGCGCGCCGTCCCGCGCCCGCACCCGCCCCGTCCCCCGACGCCGAGATGACCCAGGTGGTCCGTCCGTGAACAAGCCGCTGCGGCGGGTCGCGATCTTCTGCGGCCTGCTGGTCCTCGCCCTGCTCCTGCGGGACAACTGGCTCCAGCTGGTCCGCGCCGACGAGCTGAACGCGCACCCCAAGAACCGGCGCGTGCAGATCGAGCGGTACTCGAACGAGCGCGGCAACATCATCGTCGACGGCAAGCCCATCACGGGCTCCGTCGACTCGGGCGACAAGTTCTACAAGTTCAAGCGGACCTACGTGGACGGCCCCATGTGGGCCCCGGTCACCGGGTACGCCTCGCAGGCCTACGACGCCAACCAGATCGAGAAGATCGAGGACGGCATCCTCACCGGCAACGACGACCGGCTCTTCTTCGACCGCACCCTCGCCATGTTCACCGGCGAGAAGAAGAAGGGCGGCGACGTCGTCACCACCCTCAGCGGCGCCGCGCAGAAGGCCGCCTACGAGGGCCTCGGCGACAAGACGGGCGCCGTCGTCGCCATCGAGCCGAAGACCGGCAAGATCCTGGCGATGGCGTCCACGCCCTCGTACGACCCCTCCACCTTCGCCGGCTACTCCGGCAAGGACGAGAAGGCCTGGGTCGCGCTGGAGAAGGACAAGAACAAGCCGAAGCAGAACCGCGCGATCCGCGAGATCTACCCGCCCGGCTCCGTCTTCAAGGTCGTCACCGCCGCCGCCGCTCTGGAGAACGGCAAGGTCACCGACATCAACGCGCCGACCGAGACCCCCGAGGGCTGGAAGATCCCGCTCTCCAACCGGGAGATGATCAACCACGCCCACGGCTGTGCCAACACCAGCCTCAACCACGCGCTGGAGATCTCCTGCAACTCGGTCTTCGCGAAGCTCGGCGACGACGTCGGCCGCGACAAGATGGTCGAGATGGCGGAGAAGTTCGGCTTCAACGCCGAGCAGTTCACCCCGGTCCGCTCCTCGGCCTCCGTCTTCGACAAGAACGCCGACCGCGGTGGAAACGCGCTCTCGTCGATCGGCCAGTTCAACACCGCGACGACCCCGCTGCAGATGGCGATGGTCACGGCGGCGATCGCCAACGACGGCAAGCTGATGAAGCCGTACATGATCGACCAGCTGCGGGCCCCGAACCTCGACATCATCAAGCAGAACGACCCGGAGGAGATGAGCCGCCCGGTCTCGCCGGAGACCGCCCAGAAGCTCCAGCAGATGATGGAGAACGTCGTCTCCAACGGCACCGGCGGCAACGCCGACCTGAACATGGACGGCGTGAAGGTCGGCGGCAAGACGGGTACGGCCCAGCACGGCGAGAAGAACGCCAAGCGTCCCTACGCCTGGTTCATCTCGTACGCGAAGACCGCCGAGGGCTCCCCGGTCGCGGTCGCCGTCGTCGTCGAGGACTCGGCCGGCACCGACCGTGAGGACATCACCGGTGGCGGTCTGGCCGCCCCGATCGCCAAGGCCGTGATGAAGGCGGTCATCAAGACCCGGGGCTGACCCCGGACCCCGTACGAGCCAGGTACCGGTCAGGTATCAGCTACCGGCCCCGGACGGAACGCCTCCCCGGGGCCGGTAGCGTATGCGCGAACAGCACACACCGCCGGACCACCCATGGGTGCGGTCGGGACAGACGGAGAGGGCTGGATTAGCTATGGAAGAGCCGCGTCGCCTCGGCGGCCGGTACGAGCTGGGCCCGGTGCTCGGCCGTGGTGGCATGGCCGAGGTCTACCTCGCCCAGGACACCCGGCTCGGCCGCACCGTCGCCGTGAAGACGCTGCGGGCCGACCTGGCCCGCGACCCGTCCTTCCAGGCCCGGTTCCGCCGTGAGGCACAGTCCGCCGCCTCGCTGAACCATCCGGCGATCGTCGCGGTCTACGACACCGGCGAGGACTACGTCGACCAGGTCTCCATCCCGTACATCGTGATGGAGTACGTCGACGGGTCGACCCTGCGTGAGCTGCTGCACTCCGGGCGCAAGCTGCTGCCCGAGCGCACCCTCGAGATGACGGTCGGCATCCTCCAGGCGCTGGAGTACTCGCACCGCGCCGGCATCGTGCACCGTGACATCAAGCCGGCGAACGTCATGCTGACGCGCACCGGCCAGGTCAAGGTCATGGACTTCGGCATCGCGCGCGCCATGGGCGACGCGGGCATGACCATGACGCAGACCGCCGCGGTGATCGGCACGGCCCAGTACCTCTCCCCGGAGCAGGCCAAGGGCGAGCAGGTCGACGCCCGCTCCGACCTGTACTCCACCGGCTGCCTCCTCTACGAGCTGCTCACCGTCCGTCCCCCGTTCATCGGCGACTCCCCGGTCGCGGTCGCGTACCAGCACGTCCGCGAGGAGCCGCAGCCGCCGAGCAACTTCGACCCCGAGATCACGCCCGAGATGGACGCCATCGTCCTGAAGGCGCTGGTCAAGGACCCCGACTACCGTTACCAGTCCGCCGACGAGATGCGCGCGGACATCGAGGCCTGCCTCGACGGCCAGCCGGTCGCGGCCGCCGCCGCGATGGGGATGGGCATGGGGGGCGCGCCCGGCTACGGCGGGGGCTACGGCGGGTATCCGCCGGAGGACCAGCCGACCACCGCGCTGCGCCAGGCCGACCCGGCCGGCCAGACGTCGATGCTGCCGCCGGTCAACCCGGACGACGGCGGGTACGGCTATGACGACCGTCCGGACCGCCGTCGCGGCGGTGGCCAGAAGAAGTCGAACACCTCGACGATCATCCTGGTCCTCGCGGGCATCCTGGTGCTCGTCGGCGCGATCTTCATCGGCGTCGCGCTCTTCGACAAGAAGGACGGACCGCAGAAGGTCACGGTCCCACAGCTGGTCGGCCAGACGATGGAAGGCGCGCGGGACCTCGCGAAGAACACCCAGGTGAAGGTCCAGCAGGCCGGCACCGAGCGCTGCGACCAGCCCAAGGACACCATCTGCCGCCAGGACCCGGTCGCGGACAACGTCCAGAAGATGGACGTCGACGGCACGATCCAGGTGTACGTCTCCGAGGGCGCCCCGCTCGTCGAGGTCCCGGACGTCGTGGAGCAGTCCCAGGACCGGGCCGAGCAGAGCCTCAAGGACAAGGGCTTCAAGGTCAAGGTCGAGCAGGAGGAGTCCGAGGAGGACCCCGGCACGGTCCTGAAGCAGAACCCCGACGGCGGCACCAAGGCGGAGAAGAACTCCGAGATCACGATCACCGTCGCGAAGAAGCAGCTGTCGGAGCTTCCCAGCTTCAAGGGCCGCACCTACGACCAGGCCGCCCAGCAGCTGAGCGCGATCGGCTTCACGAACGTGACCAGGGAGGACGTCGACTCGAACGAGCCCGCGGGCACGGTCATCGACCAGACCCCGCAGGGCCCGTCGAACCAGCCGAAGGACGTCCAGATCACGCTGAAGGTCTCCAAGGGCCCGCAGCAGACCCAGGTCCAGATCCCCACGGGCCTGACCGGCAAGAAGTTCAAGGAGGTCCGGGACATACTCCAGGGCCTGGGCCTCACGGTCGTCCAGGTGGGCTCCGACAAGGAGGACGCCCTGGTCTTCGGCACGAACCCGCCGGAGGGTTCGATGGTCGACAAGACCCAGCCGATCACCGTCAACACGCTGGGCGGCGGCGGGGACAACAACAACGGCAACCCCGGCGGTGGCGGCGGCGGCTTCTTCGGCTGACGCCCGCCCTCACCGAGCACGGACAACGGGAGAGCCCCGGCATCCACCACGGATGCCGGGGCTCTCCCGTCGTTCTCGGTTCAGCCTGTTCTCGGCTCAGCTTGTTCTCGGCTCAGCGCAGCTCCGCCGGAGGGGTCCGGTCGCGGTCGACCTTCTCCGTGCGCTCCAGTTCGCCCCAGACGATGTAGCGGTAGTCCGAGGTGTACATGGGGGTGCAGGTGGTCAGCGTGATGTAGCGGCCCGGCTTGGTCTTCCCGGATTCCTCGGGGACGGGCTGGAGGACGTCCACGTTGTACTTCGTGGTCTCGGGCAGGGTCTTGTAGACCTTGTAGACGTACCAGGTGTCCTTGGTCTCGAAGACGATCGCGTCCCCGGTCTTCAACTTGTGGATGTTGTGGAACTTGGCGCCGTGTCCGTCCCGGTGGGCGGCGAGCGTGAAGTTGCCCCGCTTGTCCTGCGGGAGCGCGGACTTGACCGGGTCGGTGTAGTAGCCGGCGACGCCGTGGTTGAGGACGTCGGTGCCGGTGCCCTGCTTCACCAGGACCTCGCCGTTCTTCATGGCGGGTACGTGGAGGAAGCCGATGCCGTCCTTGGTGTCCAGCGCGCCGGGCCCGTCGGCCCACCGGTCGCGGACCTGGGCGCCGTCCTTGTCGGCGGCGCGGTCGGCGAGGACGTTGGTCCACCACAGGGAGTAGACGACGAAGAGGCCGAGCACCAGGCCCGCCGTGATGAGGAGTTCGCCGAAGAGGCTGATGAGCCCGGCGATCCGATTGCGCGCGCGTGCCACTAGGTCGTCCCGTCGTCCCGTCCGGAGGTGTGGGGTCTCAGCCTACGAGCGCTTCCGGCTTTCCCTTGCTGCGCGGGCGTTCGTCGACCAGCTTGCCCCACACGATCATGCGGTACGTGCTGGTGAACTCCGGTGTGCAGGTGGTCAGTGTGATGTACCGGCCGGGTCCCTTGAAGCCGGACTGCTTCGGTACGGGTTCGATCACCGAGACGTTCGAGGGCGAGGTCTGCGGCAGGATGCTGGCCATCTCGTACGTGTAGTACGCGGTCTGCGTCTCGACGACGATCGGGTCCCCGGGCTTCAACCGGTTGATGTACCGGAACGGTTCGCCGTGGGTGTTGCGGTGGCCGGCCACCGCGAAGTTGCCCTGCTTGTCGGCCGGCATGGCCGTCTTGAGCTTGCCCTCGCCGTAGTGGCCGACCATGCCCTTGTCGAGGACGTCGGTCTTGCTGATGCCCTCGGCGATGGGGACGACGACGTCCAGCTTGGGGATGTACATGATGGCGAAGCCCTTGCCGGGCTCGAAGGCCTCGGGCTTCTCGTCCCCGCCGCCCCTGGCCCAGGTGTCCTCGATCTGGGCCTTGGCCTTGTCGGTCTCCTGGCCGGCCCGGACGTTCGTCCACCACAGCTGGTAGGTGACGAAGAGGAGCATGACGACGCCGAAGGTGATGAAGAGTTCTCCGACGACCCGGCTGGCGACGACGCCGACGCTCTCCTTGGCGGCGCGGGCGGCCCGCCGGGCCTCCACGCGGGAGAGGGGGCGTCCTTCGGCGGCGGACGGAGCGGCGGCCGCGGGGCCGGCGCCCCGGTTCCTGCCCCGGCCGCCCTTGGCGGCACGCCGGCGCTCGGCCCGCCCGGGCCCCGACGGCGGCGGCTCGGCGGGGTCCTCCACGGCCCGCAGAGGCATCGTCTCGTCCGGCGGGGCCGCCGGGGGCTCTTCCGCCTCGTACGGCCCGTACGAGGGCTCGTAGGGGCCCTCTTGGGCGGCGGACCCGCGGGACACCGGCTCCTCGTACGCGTACGACTCGGCGGACGCGTACGGATCAGCGGGGACGTACGCCTCGGCGGCGGGCGCGTAGGGTTCGGCAGCTGACGCGTACGGTTCGGCGGCCGACGCGTACGACTCAGCGGCGGGCGCGTACGGTTCGGCGGCCGGCACATACGACTCAGCGGCGGGCGCGTACGGTTCGGCGGCCGGCACATACGACTCGGCGCTCGGCGCATACGACTCGGCGCTCGGTGCGTACGGTTCGGCGTTCGGTGCGTACGGCTCGGCGTTCGGCGCGTACGGCTCGGCGTTCGGCGCGTATGAGTCCCCGGTTATCGGCTCCGGTTCCGGCCCGTTCGACGGCCGGAACCACGGCGAGCCCGTCGTCACGCGACGGCCTTGCCCACCACCGGAGCGAGCCCCGCCGACCTGCCGACCGCCCCCTTGTCGCCGCACTGCTCCAGCCAGTTGGCCAGCATCAGGTGCCCGTGCTCGGTGAGGACCGACTCGGGGTGGAACTGCACTCCCTCGACGGGCAGTTCACGGTGGCGCAGCCCCATGATGATGCCGTCCTCGGTCCGTGCCGTGACCTCGAGCTCGGCCGGGAGGTCGGCGGGCTCGGCGGCCAGCGAGTGGTAGCGGGTCGCGGTGAACGGCGAGGGAAGACCGGCGAAGACGCCCTGGCCCCCGTGCGTGACGAGGGAGGTCTTGCCGTGCAGCAGCTCGGGCGCGCGGTCGACGACGCCGCCGTAGGCCACGGCCATCGACTGCATGCCGAGGCAGACGCCGAAGACGGGCACACCGGTGTCGGCGCAGTGCCGGACCATGTCGATGCAGACCCCGGCCTGCTCGGGCGCGCCGGGCCCGGGAGAGAGCAGGACGCCGTCGAAGCCGTCCTGGGCATGGCTCAGCTCGACCTCGTCGTTGCGGAGGACTTCGCACTCGGCGCCGAGCTGGTAGAGGTACTGAACGAGGTTGAAGACGAAGCTGTCGTAGTTGTCGACGACGAGAATTCGCGCGCTCACTGGCCGTCCACCGTCACATCGTTGAACGGAAGCAGAGGCTCCGCCCAGGGGAACACGTACTGGAAGAGGACATAGACGACCGCGAGGACCAGCACGATCGAGATCAGCGCCCGTACCCACGCGTTGCCCGGCAGATGCCGCCAGATCCAGCCGTACATGACGTCGACCGCCCCTTCCGTTCGTTACGGGGACCAGAGTACGGGGCGAGCGGGCCGCGGGGGGTCAGCTGCCCAAAGCCTGTGGACGACCGTCGGTCACCGGGCGGGTGGCGTCGAGGTGCGCCCAGACGATCAGCCGGTGGCTGCTGCCCCACTCGGGGTCGCAGGTGGTGAGGGTGAGGTAGCGCCCGGGACCGTCGAAGCCGGACTTCCTGGGGACGGGGTCGACGACGGCGGTGTCACCGGGGACGGTCCGGTAGGGGCCCCGGTCGATCCGGTAGGTGAACCAGGTCGTGCCGTCGGTGAGGACGATCGCGTCGCCGGGGCGCAGCCGCGGGAAGTCCTTGAACGGGTCGCCGTGGGTCCGGCGGTGGCCGGCGACGGCGAAGTTCCCGGTGGCTCCGAGCGGGGCGGTGCGGGCGTAGTGGCCGAGGCCCCGCTTCAGGACGTCGGGGCCGGTGCCTTCGAGGACGGGCCATTCCCAGTCGCGGCCGAGCCGGGGGACGTACATGACGGCGAAGCCCTTGCCGGTGACGTACGGCGCCGGTACGCGCGCGGGGGCGGGTGCGGCGGCTACGGGCGTGCCGGCCCACTCCTTCTGGAGGGTGTCGATCTGGGCGGCGCCGGCGCTGCCGGCCTGGACGCCGGTCCAGTAGAGGAGGTACGCGACGAAGAGGACGACCAGGGCGCCGGCGGTGATGCACAGCTCGCTGAGGGTCCTGACGACGAGACGCAAGCGGCCCTCCCGCCGTCAGCTCACCGGCTTCGCGTAGTGGAGGTCCACTGTGCCCGAGTAGCCGGGAAGAGTCACCGTCCGGTGCTCGTCGACTTTCCAGCCGAGTCCGTACGCCTTGACGTACAGCTGGTAGTTCTGGAGCGCGGGGGAGTCGGCGAGGGCCCTGGTCAGCTTCCCCCGGTCACCGACGGCGGTGATCTTGTACGGCGGGGAGTAGACGCGGCCCTGGAGGATCAGGGTGTTGCCGACGCAGCGCACGGCGCTGGTGGAGATGAGCCGCTGGTCCATGACCCGGATGCCTTCGGCGCCGCCGTGCCACAGGGCGTTGACGACGGCCTGGAGGTCCTGCTGGTGGATGACGAGGTCGTTGGCCTGCGGTTCGGGGTATCCGGGGGCGGCCTGGGCGTTCGGCGGGGCGTCGTCGAGGGTGACGGTGAGGCCGGAGCCGGAGACCTCGGTGGTCCCGGCCTCGGCCTCCAGTGCGTCGAGTTTCTCGTCCTCCGCACGCGTGGAGCCGTCGTCTCGGGCGGCGAGGGAGTCGACCTGGGTGCGGAGGGCGGCGGTGGACTCGTCGAGGCCGGCGTTCTTGTGGCTGCGTTCCTCGATGAGGTCGGAGAGCCTCAGGAGTGAGGCGTCCGTCCGGAGGTTGGTGCCCTTGGCGGTGTTGAAGCTCGTGACGAAGATCAGCCCGGCGAGGGCGAAGACGGCAAGGGTGAGCACTCGGACGGGGCGCCACCTCGTGGTGCGGCCCGGCCCTTCGGGAGTGTCGGCGGAATTGCTCAACGTACCCTGATCCCCTTCGGTGCCGCGGAACCACTACGCTAACGGACGCTTGGGGGACGCAGTCGTCCTCCTTCGTCACATCCCGGCGCCAGCCACAGTTCCCTGCGCGGTCACGCAGCGCATCGACAGGAGAGTCCCTCGTGCCGAAGTCACGGATCCGCAAGAAGGCCGACTTCACGCCTCCGCCCGCCAAGGCCACCACCATCAAGCTGACCAACCGCAGCTGGGTGGCGCCCGTGATGCTGGCGCTGTTCGCCATCGGGCTGGTGTGGATCGTGGTCTTCTACGTCACCGACGGCACCATGCCGGTCGAGTCGATCCGGAACTGGAACATCGTGGTGGGCTTCGGCTTCATCGCGGCCGGCTTCGGCGTCTCCACGCAGTGGAAGTAGCGGCGGAAGCAGGGGTGGTCCGGGCGATCTAGCGGTCGCGGGGGCCACTCGTCAAGTTCTCCCCCGAGCTTATCCACAGAGTTGTGCACAGCACTGGATAACTTACGAAGATCTGTGGATAACTCGGCATGAGGTTGACGCCGGTATGACCGGAATCACCCTCGGCGTTATCCACAGCGCCCCTCGCCTCCCTGGAGAAACACCAGGTCAGAGGCGAGGGGCGCAGTCTTTCCCCACGCAACGGACAGGACCCGCCACACGCTGTGGATAACTCTGGGGAAAGCTCACAGAAGAGCTCTTCCACAGGTGTGCATGCTCAGGTGAGCGCTGCCGAACGGGCGAGCACGATCCCCAGGTCGATCAGGAGCACCAGCGCACAGGCCCCGTACTGCACGAGGTCCCGGCGGGCCCGCGGCGCGTGCACCATCGCGTACGCCACCAGCGCGCCGGCCACCAGACCGCCGACGTGTGCCTCCCACGAGATCCCCGGACGGGTGAACGTGATGAGCAACGACAGCGCCACGAAGAGGGCCACCGGCCGCATGTCCTGCCGCCGGCGCCGGGCCAGCACGGCCCAGGCGCCGATCAGGCCGTAGACGATGCCGGAGGCGCCCAGCGAGAACTGGTTCTGCGGGGAGAGCAGATAGGCGAGCGCGGAGCCGGAGAGTCCGGCGAGCAGGCAGAGGGCCGCGTACCGGATCCGCCCGAGCTCGGGTTCGACGATCCCGCCGATCACCCACAGGCCCAGCATGTTGAAGAGGAAGTGCGGGATCTCCTGGTGGAGGAAGGCGGAGGTCAGCAGGCGGTACCACTCGCCGTCCGAGACCCCGACCAGCTCACCGCTCGGCAGGTACGCGCCGCCGATGAGCGCCAGGTCGTCGACGAGCCGGTCGCCCACCACCTGGACGGCGATGAACAGCGCCAGGTTGATCGCGATGAGGATCTTGGTGACGAAACGCTCGTCCGTCGCCACCCGGCCGCCGGCGAGCGTCCGGGGCTGGTTGGCGTCGGGGGCGTGGCCCGTCCCCGAGCCGCCCCGCACGCACTCGGGGCACTGGAAGCCGACGGAGGCGGAGATCATGCACTGCGTGCAGATGGGCCTCTCGCAGCGGGCGCAGCGGATGCCGGTCTCGGCCTCCGGGTGGCGGTAGCAGCGCAGCAGACCGGGCTGCGTGTCCATGGGAGGTCCCGTCCCTTCCGCCTCAGCGCTTCTCGATCACCACGGACTCGATGACCACGTCCTGGAGCGGACGCTCGGTGTGGGGGTCGGTCGGGGTGGTCGCGATCGCGTCCACGACCTTCCGGCTCTCCTTGTCCACGACCTCGCCGAAGATGGTGTGCTTGCGGTTCAGCCAGGTCGCGGGGCCGACGGTGACGAAGAACTGCGAGCCGTTGGTGCCCGGGCCGGCGTTGGCCATGGCCAGCAGGTAGGGGCGGTCGAAGAAGAGCTCCGGGTGGAACTCGTCGGCGAACTCGTAGCCCGGTCCGCCCGTGCCGTTCCCCAGCGGGTCGCCGCCCTGGATCATGAACCCCTTGATGACCCGGTGGAAGACCGTTCCGTCGTAGAGCGGGTCCGAGGAGGCCTTGCCGGTGGCGGGGTGCGTCCACTCGCGCTCGCCGGAGGCGAGTTCGACGAAGTTCCGGACCGTCTTCGGGGCGTGGAACGGCATCAGCCGCACCTCGATGTCGCCCAGGCTCGTCTTGAGGATCGCGTACAGCTGCTCGGCCACGGTCGCCTTCCGTCCACGTCGTCTCGCGTCATGCCACGCACGTCGTCCCGCGTCATGTCACGTCTGTCTCTGGCGTGTCCGATCCTCGCATGCCCCGGATGCCAGCCCCGCATGCCGGAGCTCGCTCCGGGGGGCATGATTCCGAACAGGATGGAAAGGTGAAAAACCGACATCGCCACCGAGGAGGAGGAGTCCCGTGACCCGCATGGACAGCGTGCGCGCCGCGACAGATTCGGCGAAGGAGAGCGTCCTGCACGCCGCGGAAGTGGTGGCGCCGTACGCCGGCACGGCCAAGGACCAGGCCACGCACTACGCGCACGAGGCGCGGGCGATGCTCGCGCCGAAGCTCTCGAAGGCCGCTCAACAGGCCCGGACGCAGGCGCGCGTGCAGTACGACTCGTATGTCGCACCGCGTGTACCGCCACGGGTCGACGCGGCCGCACACCGTGCGGCGGTCAAGACCCGCAAGGCCGCCCGTCAGGCGGCCGACTACACCGTTCCGCGTGTCGAGAGCGCGGTCGCCGCGACCGGTCCCGCCCTTGAGGAGGCCGGGTCGCGTTCCACCGCCGCCTGGGCCGCGCTGCGCGGTCAGGTGACGCCGAAGGAAATCCAGAAGATCGTGAAGAAGCACGAGCGTCGGGCCAGGGCCGGACGCCTCGCCAGGGGACTCGTCGTCCTCGGCGTAGTGGTCGGCGGCGCGTTCGCCGCCTGGAAGTGGTGGGACAAGCAGGCCAATCCCGACTGGCTGGTCGAGCCTCCCGCGCCCACCGAGATGGACGAGGACTCCTCGCTGTCGTCCGTCGACGGCAGTGGGACTCCCCTCGATGCGGAGGCGGAGACCGACGCGGATGCCGCGGCCGCCGCAGAAGCCGCCGAACGCGACGAACGCCGCTGACCGACCGCCACTCCTGCCGGGCCCCTGCCGGGGTCCTACCGGGCCGTACTGGTCCTGCTGGGGTCCTGCTGGGTCCTGCTGGGTCCTGCTGGGTCCTACCAGGCCGTCTGGGACCTGCTGGGGCCCTACCGGGGCCGTACTAGGCCCTGCCTGGTCCTGCCCGGGCCGTACTGGGACCTGCTGGGGCCCTACCAGGCCGTCTGGGCCTGCTGGGGTCCTGCTGCGGTTCCGCTGCGGTCCTGCTGGACCTGCTGGTCCTGCTGAGGATCCGCCGGGATCCTGCGCGTGGGGTGTGGGGAGTGCGTCTCCCCGCGCCCTACGCCGCAGCGGCGAGCGCGAGCTCCGTCAGCGCGGCCGGGTCGGTCTCGACGGCGGCGGTCGACGACGACCGCTGCCGCGCGGAGGGCGAGGAACCGTGGGCCTCGGCGGCGATGCGCTGCTTGATGGTGGGCGGCAGGGACCGGTCCCCGACGAGCGGCCACCGGCGCGCCCGCTGTGCCGGTACGGGAGCCGACGCGCGCTCCACGGCGGCGGCAGCGGGAACGGCGGCGGGGGCAGCCGGCTCCTCGGGCTGCTGGACGGCGGGCTGGCCGGCCGCGGCAGCGGTGTTCGCCAGGCCGACGGAGGCGAGGAGGGCGAAGAGGACGGAGATGAAGGCGGTCCAGAACTGCTTGACCTTGGCGGTGGCCATGGTCCCTCGCTTTCGTGACGTTCTCGGATGGTTCATTTCGGGTTGCGCGCTTTACGTACTTTCCTCATGATGAGGACGCGCGCCCGAATTGCCCGGAACACCGCCGCCGCCGCGCAGTTCTTCCGATGAACACCACCCGTCCGGATCAGCACGGAAGGCCACGCCCCCCGAGCGGGCGTGGCCTTCCGTGTCGATCCGGTGCCGGCAGGGCCGGTCCGGCCCGTCAGAGCTGGGCGAGGTGGCGCTTGAGATAGCCGCTCAGCGGCTTCTCGACGAGCTTGTTCACCAGGTACGACAGCACCAGCGTCCCGAGGGTCACCAGACCGAGGAGCGCCCACGGGGAGACGAGCTCGCGCGGCGCGAAGTAGTGGATGAACTCCCAGCCGATTATCTGGTGGAGCAGGTACACCGGGTAGGTCAGCGCGCCCGCGACCGGCAGCCACTTCCACTGGATGCGGGAGAGCTTGCCGGTGGCGATGAGCGCCATGACCCCGAAGAAGGCGGCGAGCAGCACGATCACGGGCCACGCGGCGCGGTGGCCGAGGAAGGGCGTGAGGCGCTTGAACTCCTCGATGGTGGGGGCGAGGGAGGCACAGAAGGAGACGCCGACGATGCCGAAGAGCATCAGGTTCGGGCGGAACCGGTACATCAGGTAGAACGCCATGCCGGCGATGAAGAACCAGCTGTACTCGGGGATCAGCAGCAGCCGCAGCGGTCCGGGCGGCTGCTTGGCGACGAGGACGGTGGCCGCACCCCAGACGCAGCAGAAGAGCAGGACCCGCTTGTAGGTCAGGCCCCACCAGGCGACCAGGGCGAAGAGGAGGTAGAAGCGGAGCTCCGTGAAGAGCGTCCAGTAGACGGTGTCGACGTGCGGCACCCCGAGGGGCTGCTGAAGCATCGTCAGATTGGTCAGGATGTCGTTCCACGGGAGGTGGCGACTGCCATGGGGAATGACCGTGACGGTGACGCTGGTCGCGATGACCGCGAACCAGTAGGCCGGATAGAGCCGGATCACCCGCGAGACGAAGAACGCCTTCACGGGCCGGTTCCACGCGCTCATGCAGACGACGAAGCCGCTGATGATGAAGAAGAGCTGGACGCCGAGATAGCCGTACGCGGATATTCGGGAGGCCTCCGGGAACATCTCCCTCACCGGCGTCGGCCAGCCGCCGCCGCGCGCCGTGTAGTGGTACGCGACCACCATGAGCGCCGCTCCCAGCCTGAGCCCGTCGAGCGCGTGGAGCCGCGGGAGGCGCTTCGCCCCCGGGCCCGGCGCGGCCCGGGTCTCGGGCTGCCGTATTCGGGCCTTGAGCAGCTCGGGTGACAGCTGGTTCAACACTCGGAAATCCCCCGCTAGGTCTGTGGCCGGTGAGCTCGCCTGGTTCGTACAGGGCATCGACTCGGCGCAACGAGCCTAGGTGGCTCACAGAATCCGTACAAGCTTTGACTTGCGCGGGGTGCCGCTCGTCGACTAACGGGACTCCGGGCCGGGAGGCGAGCCGTCCGCGGTCGAGGGCGGCTCGGCGCCGCGCCCGCACGAAAATGCCCTCCGCCGCCGCGCTTCCGCGGCCCGGAGGGCATTTCACCGGTGGAGCCTAGGGGAGTCGAACCCCTGACATCTGCCATGCAAAGACAGCGCTCTACCAACTGAGCTAAGGCCCCGGAACGAGGACAGCGTACCGGGTCCACCCCCATGTCCGGCAAAAGGATTGGGTCTCCCGGTGAGCGACCACTCTCCGTAAGATGCTGATCGGGGTTCGCAGTGGCGAACCAAGGGATGGGGAGAAGCAATGGACGCAGCGCAGCAGGAAGCCACGGCGAGAGCCAGAGAGCTTCAGCGCAGTTGGTACGGAGAGCCGCTGGGGGCGCTCTTCCGTCGCCTGATCGACGACCTCGGGCTCAATCAGGCGAGGCTCGCGGCCGTGCTCGGCCTCTCGGCGCCCATGCTGTCCCAGCTGATGAGCGGCCAGCGGGCCAAGATCGGCAACCCGGCCGTCGTCCAGCGCGTCCAGGCCCTCCAGGAGCTCGCCGTCCAGGTCGCCGACGGCAGCGTCAGCGCCGCCGAGGCCACCGACCGGATGGACGAGGTCAAGAAGTCGCAGGGCGGGTCCGTCCTCACCGCCACCGGCCAGCCGAGCACCGGCTCGGGCGGGCCGACCGTGCGCCGCGTGGTCCGCGAGATCCAGTCCCTGTTGCGCTCCGTGGCGGCCGCCGGCGACATCATCGACGCCGCCGACTCGCTCGCCCCGGCCCACCCGGAACTGGCAGAGTTCCTCCGGGTGTACGGCGCCGGGCGCACCGCCGACGCGGTCGCCCACTACGAGTCGCACCAGAACTGACGCGGATCCGGCAGCAGGCCGGCACCGCGGAGAGCCGACGCACACGGGGAGCGGACGCAGCACGATGGGTGAGGTCTTCGCTGGTCGGTACGAGCTGATCGACCCGATCGGGCGTGGCGGGGCGGGCGCCGTGTGGCGCGCCTGGGACCACCGGCGCCGCCGCTACGTGGCGGCCAAGGTGCTCCTGCAGAGCGACGCGCACACGCTGCTCCGCTTCGTCCGTGAGCAGGCGCTGCGGATCGATCATCCGCACGTCCTCGCCCCGGCCAGCTGGGCCGCCGACGACGACAAGGTCCTCTTCACCATGGACCTGGTGGCCGGCGGCTCGCTGGCCCACGTCATCGGGGACTACGGGCCGCTGCCGCCCCGCTTCGTCTGCGCCCTGCTGGACCAGCTGCTCTCGGGCCTGGCCGCGGTGCACGCGGAGGGGGTCGTGCACCGGGACATCAAGCCCGCCAACATCCTCATGGAGGTCACCGGCACCGGGCGGCCGCACCTGCGGCTGTCCGACTTCGGCATCTCCATGCGCAAGGGCGAACCCCGCCTCACCGAGACCGACTACGTGGTGGGGACGCCCGGTTACTTCGCGCCGGAGCAGCTCCTCGGCGCCGAGCCGGACTTCACCGCCGACCTCTTCGCCGTCGGGCTGGTCGCGCTCTATCTGCTCAAGGGCCGCAAGCCGGACTCCCAGGCGCTGGTCGAGCACTTCCTCGCGCACGGCACCCCGGGCGCTCCCGAGGGCGTCCCGGAGCCCTTGTGGCAGGTGCTCGCCGGGCTGCTCCAGCCCGATCCACAGGCACGTTTCCGGACGGCCACGGGAGCGCGCAAGGCGCTGAGCGCCGCGGTGGAGATGCTGCCCGAGCCGCGCCCCGACGAGGAGCCGGTGGAGATCCTCGACCACCTCGGCCCCCTCCCGGCCGGATTCGGCCCGGAAGGCCCCACGGGCCCCGGCGGCTCTTCTGCAAATCCCACGGCTTCCACAAGCTCCACAGTCCCCATGGCTTCCGCAAGCCCCACAGATCTCCCAGGTCCCGCAGAGCCCACGGAGCCCCCGCGCCCCGCCGTCACGGGCCTCGCCGCCCCCGCGCCCGTACCGGCCCAGGAACCGCCCGTACGACCCGTGCAGCCGCAGCAGTCCCAGCCGCAGCACCAGCCGTACCCGTCGTACCAGCCCACCGCCCAGGCCCCCGCGCCCGCGCCGCTGCCCGGGCCCTCCGAGACGGGCAGCTTCCATCTGCCTCCGCCGGTCCCGCACCCGGCCCCGTCCTTCGAGCAGGTGCCCGCCCCCGCGACGCCGTACGGGCAGGCGCCCACCCATCCGTACGCCCCCGGTCACCCGTACGCCCCCCACCCCGTCCAGGCTCCCGCGCCGCTCGCCCCCGTACGCCGGCCGGGGCCGCCCCCGAAGGTGGCGGTCCCGGTGCTTCTGGTCGCGCTGGTGTGCCTCGCGGTCGGCTTCTGGGCCCTGACGCAGGTCTGAGGCTCAGGCCCGCCGCCGGGCCAGCAGGGTCCAGGCCCCGAGCCCGAGGAGCAGTACGGTCCCGGTGCCGATGCCGGCCGTCGCGACGATCGCCATCGTGCCGTTCGTCGTGGCCGATGCCCCCGTGGCGCCGTTCGCCGCGGCCTGCTGGTCGTCCGCCGTCACCGAGAAGATCCCGGGGTCCGCGTCGTACGGGGGAGCCTGCTTCGGGCTGCCCTCGACGTTCACCCGGAGCGCCAGCGGCACCGGTTTGTCGCCGTACTCGGCGGCGACCTCCGGGCTCAGCGTCGCCGTCAGGTAGTACCAGCCGGCGAACCGCATGCCGCTGGTGGCCTCCTGGTACGAGGTGCGGTTCTCGTGGGCGACCGGCCGCAGCGGGTCGAGCGCCAGCGTCGCGGGCTTCCCGTCGTAGCTGACCGTGTCCATGTCGACGAAGCCGAGGGCCGGGTTGTCGAGCGAGAGGGTGAGCGCGTTGCTCACGGAGTCCCCCTCGGCGCCGCTGCCCAGTTCGGCGCCGACGAAGAGCTGCTGCCCCCAGTCCACCGGCACCCGGTAGAAGAGGGTCTGGCCGGGCCGGATGTCGGCCCGCCACTCGCCCTCCCGCAGTGCGACGGCCTCGTGGAACCCGGCGCCTCCCTGCCGCTTCTGCTGGCCTCCGGCCGGCGGCGCGGGCGTGCCCGACGGCCAGGCCTCGGGGAGTGCGGTGGGGCCGGCCTGCTTGAGGAGGGGCTCGGTGACGTACCGGAGCTCCAGCTCCCAGTCGTCCGGGGTGGAGGTCGCCGCCGAATCGCGCTCGACGAGCACGTAGTAGGCGCCCTTCTTCTGGCAGCTGAAGGAGTCCGCGTCGACGATCCGGCGGGCGTAGGCGGCGAGCGGCCTGGCGTACTGCCCGGAGCCGAAGTCGACGTCCTGGTAGCCGCAGTCGGCTCCGGTGTTGTCCTGGATGCTGACCTTGAAGCCGTCGCCGTACTCGACCTTGCCGCCGGGCTTGGGGACGGCGACGACGGAGACGTACGTGTTCCGCTTCGTGTCGAGGTCGACCCGGTAGTAGACCTTGCCGTCCTTCTTGAGGGTGTCGCGGTACGTCCGGCCGGTCTGCAGGGTCTTGGCGTCGAGGCTGGAGGCGGCGCCCTGGATCCGCTGGGCCGAGCCGTCGAAGGCGTACGGCGGTACGGCCGACCCCTCGGCAGCCTCGACGCCCTCAGCGGCCTCGACGCCCTCAGCGGCCCCGGCGGCCCGGGCCTGGGCGGGCAGGGCCTGGGCGGGCAAGGCCGTCACCGCGCCCATCGCCGCGGCCGCCGCGATCAGGGCTCCCGCCCTCCGGCCGATCCCGGTCCGCCTCCCGGCCTGCGTGCTCACGCGTGTCTCCCGTCCGTTCCCGCTGCGGTGCCGGTCCATCCTGCCTTTCACGGGGCCGCCAGACGATGACTTTGCTTGAGCAAGCACGTGATTCGCGCTGGCGAATCACGGAAGGCGCCACAACGCGGTGAAGCCCCGGTCCGCTCGTGCGGCCGGGGCTTCACCCACAGAATGTGTGTCTCTCAGACACCGGAGCCTGCGGGCACGGAGTCGGTCGCCTCCGTCCACAGGTCCTGCTCAGCGCGATCCGCCTGGATCTGGCGGTACACGAGGAGCCCGCCGATGGCGGCCAGTGCGACCAGGAGAAGCTTCTTCACCGCGCGACCTCGTCTTTCGTTGACGTAGGAGACTTCTGACGCCCACTCTACACATCGACCGATACCGATCGGTGACCTGTGCGGGCTTCAAACCTCACACAAACAGATCGACCCGGATGGCGTACCATCCGGGTCGATCCGATCTGTGGGGCTAACAGGATTTGAACCTGTGGCCTCATCCTTATCAGGGATGCGCTCTAACCAACTGAGCTATAGCCCCGCCGCGCTCTGCGGTGTGTGTCCCGCGCGCTGACTCCTGAACATTAGCGCACGTGGGGGCCAGTCCCAAAATCGCCCGGGCCGGAGGCCCTGAGAGATGCTGCGAGGACCGGCCCCACGCGGACTACTCGTCCTCCGCCAGCGTGAGCTCCACACCGCCCACGAAGCCGGCCGACAGGTTGTAGATGAAGGCGCCCAGCGTCGCGAGGGCGGTCATCAGAACCACGTCGATCACGGCGATCACCGAGGTGAACATCAGGACCCGCGGCAGCGACAGGAACGACTGCAGGTCGAAGCCGTTGGACTCGTTCGAGCCCGTGGCCTCGCTGATCGTGCCGCCGACCGTCGAGAAGACGCCCATGGCGTCCATGACCATCCACAGCACCGCGGCGGCCACGACCGTGCAGATGCCCAGCGCGATGGAGAGCAGGAAGCTCACCTTCATGACCGACCACGGGTCGGCCTTGGCCACCCGCAGCCGCGCCTTGCGCGTCCGGGGCGTCGTGCGCGCCCCGGTCCGCGGCCGGCGCACGGCCCCGGTCTGCCCGCCCTGCGTACCGCCCGCAGGCGTGCCGTACGCCTGCGGCGGGTGGTAGGGCCCGCCCGGCTGCCCCTGGGGGCGCTCGCCGGGCAGTGGCCCGTTGTACGTGTCGTACGAGGGCTGCTGCCCCCGAGTGTCCGTCACCGCAACCCCCTGGGAGTCCGTGGCGGAACCACGGGCACCGTTCGCTCCAGCACCAGCAGAAGCTCCGGCAGCCGCCGATCCGGCGCCCGTGGCTCCACTCACGCTCTACTCCTCGTGCTCCCCGGTCGAGGGCTCCGTGCCCTCGACCGCCTCGACCTCGGACGCCTCCACGGCGCCCTCGGCATCGTCGACGTCCTCGTCGTCGCCACCGGCCTCGGCGTTCCGTGCGATGCCGACGACGGCATCGCGCTTGCCCAGGTTGATCAGCTGGACGCCCATGGTGTCACGGCCGGTCTCCCTGACTTCGTTGACTCGCGTACGAATCACACCGCCGGACAGCGTGATGGCGAGGATCTCGTCGGTCTCCTCGACCACCAGCGCGCCCACGAGCGAGCCGCGGTCCTCCACGATCTTGGCGGCCTTGATACCGAGGCCGCCACGGCCCTGGACGCGGTACTCGTCGACGGGGGTGCGCTTCGCGTACCCGCCGTCGGTCGCGGTGAAGACGAAAGTACCGGGCCGGACGACATTCATCGAGAGAAGCTCGTCGTCCTCGCGGAAACTCATCCCCTTGACGCCCGAGGTGGCGCGTCCCATCGGGCGCAGCGCCTCGTCCGTGGCGGTGAAGCGGATCGACTGCGCCTTCTTGGAGACGAGGAGCAGATCGTCCTCGGAGGAGACCAGCTCGGCACCGATCAGCTCGTCGTCGCTGCCGTCCGCGGTCTCCCGGAGGTTGATCGCGATGACACCGCCCGAGCGGGGCGAGTCGTAGTCCTTCAGCGCGGTCTTCTTCACCAGGCCGGCCTTGGTCGCGAGCACCAGGTACGGCGCGGCCTCGTAGTCGCGGATCGCCAGGATCTGGGCGATCTGCTCGTCCGGCTGGAAGGCCAGCAGGTTGGCCACGTGCTGGCCGCGCGCGTCCCGGCCGGCGTCCGGCAGCTCGTACGCCTTGGCCCGGTAGACCCGGCCCTTGTTGGTGAAGAAGAGCAGCCAGTGGTGGGTGGTGGAGACGAAGAAGTGGTCGACGATGTCGTCCTGCTTCAGCTTCGTGCCGCGCACGCCCTTGCCGCCGCGCTTCTGCGAGCGGTAGTCCTCGGTCTTCGTCCGCTTCACGTAGCCGCCACGCGTGATGGTGACGACGATGTCCTCCTCGGCGATCAGGTCCTCGATGGACATGTCGCCGTCGAAGGGCACCAGCTTGGAGCGGCGGTCGTCGCCGAACTTCTCGACGAGCGCGGCCAGTTCCTCGCTGACGATCGTGCGCTGCTTCTCCGGCGAGGCCAGGATCGCGTTGTACTCGTCGATCTTCGCCTGGAGCTCGTCGTGCTCGGCGACGATCTTCTGCCGCTCCAGGGCGGCGAGCCGGCGGAGCTGCATCTCCAGGATCGCGTTGGCCTGGATCTCGTCGATGCTCAGCAGGTCCATCAGGCCGGTCCGGGCGACCTCGACGGTGTCGCTGCGCCGGATGAGCGCGATGACCTCGTCGATCGCGTCGAGGGCCTTGAGCAGACCGCGCAGGATGTGGGCGCGCTCCTCGGCCTTGCGCAGCCGGAACTTGGTCCGGCGGACGATGACCTCGATCTGGTGCGTCACCCAGTGGCGGATGAACGCGTCGAGCGAGAGGGTGCGCGGCACGCCGTCGACGAGCGCCAGCATGTTCGCGCCGAAGTTCGTCTGCAGGTCGGTGTGCTTGTACAGGTTGTTGAGGACGACCTTGGCGACGGCGTCGCGCTTGAGGACGATCACCAGGCGCTGGCCGGTCCGGGACGAGGTCTCGTCGCGGACGTCGGCGATGCCGCCGATCTTGCCGTCCTTCACCAGGTCGGCGATCTTCTGCGCGAGGTTGTCCGGGTTGGTCTGGTAGGGCAGCTCCGTGACCACCAGGCACTGGCGGTTCTGGATCTCCTCGACCTCGACGACCGCGCGCATCGTGATCGAGCCGCGGCCGGTGCGGTACGCCTCCTCGATGCCCTTGCGGCCGACGACGAGCGCGCCGGTGGGGAAGTCCGGGCCCTTGATCCGCTCGATCAGCGCGTCGAGGAGCTCCTCGTGGGTGGCCTCGGGGTGTTCGAGGGCCCACTGGGCGCCGGCCGCGACCTCGCGCAGGTTGTGCGGCGGGATGTTGGTGGCCATGCCGACGGCGATGCCGGCGGAGCCGTTGACCAGCAGGTTCGGGAACCGGGCCGGGAGGACCGTCGGCTCCTGGTTGCGGCCGTCGTAGTTGTCCGTGAAGTCGACGGTCTCCTCGTCGATGTCGCGGAGCATCTCCATCGACAGCGGCGCCATCTTGCACTCGGTGTAGCGCATGGCGGCGGCCGGGTCGTTGCCCGGGGAGCCGAAGTTGCCGTTGGAGTCGACGAGCGGCATGCGCATCGACCAGGGCTGGGCGAGACGGACGAGCGCGTCGTAGATCGAGGAGTCGCCGTGCGGGTGGTACGTGCCCATGACGTCACCGACGACGCGGGCGCACTTGTAGAAGCCCTTCTCGGGCCGGTAGCCGCCGTCGTACATCGCGTAGAGCACGCGCCGGTGGACGGGCTTGAGGCCGTCCCGTACGTCGGGCAGCGCGCGGGACACGATGACGGACATCGCGTAGTCGAGGTACGAGCGCTGCATCTCGGTCTCGAGCCCGACGGGCTCGATCCGCAGCACGGGCTCCTGCTCTTCGGTGGTGCCGGAGGTGTTTTCGTCGGCCATTGCTGGTCGTCAGTCCTTTCGTACGGTCAGCTGAGACCGACTCAGATGTCGAGGAAGCGAACGTCCTTGGCATTGCGCTGGATGAAGGAGCGCCGTGCCTCGACGTCCTCGCCCATCAGCACCGAGAACAGGTCGTCGGCCTGGGCGGCGTCGTCCAGGGTGACCTGGCCGAGCACGCGGTGCTCGACGTCCATGGTGGTGACGCGCAGCTCCTCGGCGTTCATCTCGCCGAGACCCTTGAAGCGCTGGATCGAGTCCTCGCGGATCCGCTTGCCGTTCTGCTTGCCCAGCTCGACGAGCGCGTCCCGCTCCCGGTCCGAGTAGGCGTACTCGAAGTCGTCCCGGCCCCACTTGATCTTGTAGAGCGGCGGGCGGGAGAGGTAGACGTGCCCGGCCTCGACCAGCGGCCGCATGAAGCGGAAGAGGAAGGTCAGCAGCAGGGTGTTGATGTGCTGGCCGTCGACGTCGGCGTCCGCCATCAGGATGATCTTGTGATAGCGGAGCTTCTCGATGTCGAAGTCCTCGTGCACGCCGGTGCCGAAGGCGGAGATCAGCGCCTGGACCTCGGTGTTCTGCAGGATCTTGTCGATCCGGGCCTTCTCGACGTTCAGGATCTTGCCGCGGATCGGCAGGATGGCCTGGTACATCGGGTTGCGGCCGGACTTGGCCGAGCCGCCGGCGGAGTCGCCCTCGACGATGAAGATCTCGCACTTGGACGGGTCGTTCGACTGGCAGTCGGAGAGCTTGCCGGGCAGCGACGCCGACTCCAGGAGGCCCTTGCGGCGGGTCAGGTCGCGCGCCTTGCGGGCGGCCACGCGCGCGGTGGCGGCCTGGATGCCCTTGCGGATGATGTCCGCGGCCTCGTTCGGGTTGCGGTCGAACCAGTCCGTCAGGTGCTCGTGGACGACCTTCTGCACGAAGGTCTTCGCCTCGGTGTTGCCGAGCTTCGTCTTCGTCTGGCCCTCGAACTGCGGCTCGCCGAGCTTGACGGAGATGATCGCGGTCAGACCCTCGCGGATGTCGTCGCCCGTGAGGTTGTCGTCCTTCTCGCGGAGCAGCTTCTTGTCGCGCGCGTACTTGTTGACCAGCGTGGTCAGCGCGGCGCGGAAGCCCTCCTCGTGCGTACCGCCCTCGTGGGTGTGGATCGTGTTCGCGAAGGAGTACACGCCCTCGCTGTACGAGGAGTTCCACTGCATCGCGATCTCGACCGAGAGCGTGCGCTCCTTGTCCTCGGCCTCGATGTCGATGACGGTGGGGTTGATCAGCTCGCCCTTGCGCGAGTTGAGGTACGTCACGAAGTCGACGATGCCGCCCTCGTAGTGGTACTTCACCGTGCGTGCGGCCGGCTCGGCGGCGGCCTCGGCGTCCGGGTCGTCGGCGCCGACCGTGGCCTTCGCCGACTCGCGCTCGTCGGTGAGCGAGATGGTCAGGCCCTTGTTGAGGAAGGCCATCTCCTGGAAGCGGCGCGAGAGCGTCTCGAAGGAGTACTCGGTCGTCTCGAAGATGTCCGGGTCGGACCAGAACGTGACCGAGGTGCCGGTCTCGGAGGTCGCCTCGTGCTTCGCGAGGGGCGCGGTCGGGACGCCCATCTTGTAGTCCTGAGTCCAGCGGTGGCCATCCGTCTTGATCTCGACGGAGACCCTGGTGGACAGGGCGTTCACGACCGACACGCCGACGCCGTGCAGACCGCCGGAGACGGCGTAGCCGCCGCCGCCGAACTTGCCGCCCGCGTGCAGGACCGTCAGCACGACCTCGACGGCCGGCTTGCCCTCGGACTCGACGATGCCGACGGGGATGCCGCGGCCGTTGTCGACGACGCGGACGCCGCCGTCGGCCAGGATCGTCACGTCGATGGTGTCCGCGTGACCGGCCAGGGCTTCGTCGACCGAGTTGTCGACGACCTCCTGCACCATGTGGTGCAGACCGCGCTCACCGGTCGAGCCGATGTACATGCCGGGGCGCTTGCGCACCGCATCCAGGCCCTCGAGCACCTGGATGTTGCTGGCGGTGTACTGGTTGTTCTCGTTGGGGTTGCCGGAATCGGCCACGAAGCGCCCTTTCTGGCACAGCACAAGCCGTTCTCCGGGCATACGGGAGCGGCTGCGTCGTTCGACATGTTCCGCAGGGTGGCGGGATTGTCTTCCAGTCTACCGGTAGCTCCGACACTCATGGGGGTTTGCCGGTACCTGAATGCGCATGTGCCGCCCTGGGCGGGCGCGAGACGACTCCCCATATCCGGATAGGGGCTCCAGGGGCCCCTGGCGGCCACCCAGCGCTTCGGGCGGTGACGGCCAGTGGCACCCGCCGCGGGCATGCGTTCCGCACCTCTGTGGGCGATCGTTCCGCAGGGCGGAACGGGTGGGCACAGCCCGCCCGCGCGGCGCCCTCCGCCCGGGCCCGCACCACGAGGACCGGCCCCGTACTACCCGTACGTGTCCCCGGGCCCCACGCTGCCGGGCGCCCGCAGCGGCCCGTACCCCCGCCGGGGTGCGCCGGGCCCCAGCACCTTGATCATCCGCACGGTCCCGTGTCCCAGGTCCTCGTTCAGTCGCGCGACAAGCCTCGGCGCCAGCAACCGCAGTTGCGTCGCCCACACCGTCGAGTCGCACTGCACCGTCAGCACCCGCGCGTCCGGCTCGTCGTCGAACTTCAGCGGTACGCAGTGCTTCGCCAGGTCCTCGCCGACGATCTGGGGCCAGCGGCCCATGACCCCGCCCACCGCCGCCGGGGTCTCCCAGCCCCGCTCGGTGATCAGCCGGTTGATCGCGGCGCCGAGCGCCATCGGATCGCGCCCGTCGGCGCGCGCGCCGGAGCGCAGCCCGCCCCCGCGCCGGGCCTGCTTCTTCTGCGCCGCCGCCGCGCCCCGCGCCTTCGCCTGCTCCTTGGCGGCGCGCAGCGCGACCCGGGCGAGGTCGACGCCCGAGGGCTCGGGCACGACGGGACCGTCCACAGGCTGGGGAAGCTTTTCTTCGCTCACACCCGCTCCACCGTCCCGCCGGACACGGCATATCGGGTGCCCGCGAGCACGCCCGGCACGTCGTCGTCGACCGCCGCCGTGACAAGCACCTGCTCGCCCGGTGCCACCAGCTCCGCGAGCCGCTCGCGCCGCCGCGCGTCCAGCTCGGCGAAGACGTCATCGAGGACGAGGACCGGTTCGTTGCCCTCGGCGCGCAGCAGGTCGTACGAGGCGAGGCGGAGCGCCAGCGCGTACGACCAGGACTCGCCGTGGCTCGCGTACCCCTTCGCGGGAAGGTCGCCGAGCTTCAGGAGCAGCTCGTCCCGGTGGGGGCCGACGAGCGTGACGCCCCGCTCGACCTCCTGCTTGCGGACCTCGGCGAGGGCGGCGAGCAGCTGTTCGTACAGCGCCTCGCGGGTGTGCCCGGAGCCCGGCGCGGAGGGGCGGTACTCCAGCAGGATCGGTCCGCCGCCGGGCGCGAGCTGCTCGTACGCCTTGTCGGCGAGCGGCTGCAGTACGGCGATGAGGTCGAGCCGCTGGGCGAGCAGCTCGGCGCCCGCCCTGGCCAGGTGCTGGTCCCACACGTCCAGGGTGGACAGGTCCATGCCCCGGCCGCCGTGCCGCCGGGCCATCGCCGCGGACTTCAGGAGCGTGTTGCGCTGCTTGAGGACGCGCTCGTAGTCGGAGCGCACGCCCGCCATGCGCGGCGTGCGCGCCGTGATCAGCTCGTCGAGGAAGCGCCGGCGCTCGCCGGGGTCGCCCTTGATCAGGGCGAGGTCCTCGGGGGCGAACAGCACGGTCCGGAGGATCCCCAGCACATCACGGGGTCTGACCTGCGAGGACCTGTTGATGCGGGCGCGGTTGGCGCGGCCCGGGTTGAGTTCCAGCTCGATCAGCTGGGAGCGCTCGCCCTGGGTGACGGCGGCGCGGATGACCGCGCGCTCCGCCCCCATCCGGACGAGCGGGGCGTCGGAGGCGACGCGGTGGCTGCCGAGGGTGGCGAGGTAGCCGACGGCCTCGACCAGATTGGTCTTGCCCTGGCCGTTCGCGCCCACGAAAGCGGTGACGCCCGGGTCGAGCGGGACCTCGACCCGGGCGTAGGAGCGGAAGTCGGCCAGCGAGAGATGCGTGACGTGCATGGTGGGCGCCGACCTTCTTCCCCCGGCGGCTGCGCACCGCGGGGTGCACAGCCTGTGGATTACTTCTTCGTCTCGACCGCGTGGCCGCCGAACTGGTTGCGCAGCGCGGCGATCATCTTCATCTGCGGGGAGTCGTCCTGACGGGAGGCGAACCGCGCGAACAGCGACGCGGTGATCGCCGGCAGCGGGACGGCGTTGTCGATGGCGGCCTCGACCGTCCACCGGCCCTCGCCGGAGTCCTCCGCGTAGCCCCGCAGCTTGTCCAGGTGCTCGTCCTCGTCCAGCGCGTTCACCGCGAGGTCGAGCAGCCAGGAACGGATGACCGTGCCCTCCTGCCAGGAGCGGAAGACCTCGCGCACGTCGGTGACGGAGTCGACCTTCTCCAGGAGCTCCCAGCCCTCGGCGTAGGCCTGCATCATCGCGTACTCGATGCCGTTGTGGACCATCTTCGCGAAGTGGCCGGCGCCGACCTTGCCCGCGTGGACCGAGCCGAACTCGCCCTCGGGCTTCAGCGCGTCGAAGATCGGCTGGACCTTCGCCACGTGCTCGGCGTCGCCGCCGTACATCAGCGCGTAGCCGTTCTCCAGGCCCCAGACGCCGCCGGAGACGCCGCAGTCGACGAAGCCGATGCCCTTGGCGGCGAGCTCCTCGGCGTGCTTCTCGTCGTCCGTCCAGCGCGAGTTCCCGCCGTCCACGACGATGTCGCCGGGGGAGAGCAGCTCGGCCAGCTCGTCGATGGTGGACTGGGTCGCGGCACCGGCCGGCACCATGACCCACACGACGCGCGGGCCCTTGAGCTTGCCCACAAGTTCTTCGAGGCTGTGGACATCGGCGAGGTCCGGGTTGCGGTCGTATCCGATGACGGTGTGGCCTGCGCGGCGGATGCGCTCACGCATGTTGCCGCCCATCTTGCCGAGACCGACGAGACCGAGCTCCATCAGAGATTCCTTAAGCGTCGTGTGCGGTGTACCCGGGTCCGAGCCTACGCCCGGACCCCCGTGCACACCTGTGGGGTCAGCCGCTCAGGCGACGACCCCCGACGAGGGGCCTCAGCCGCTCAGCCGCACCGGCATGATCAGGTACTTGTAGGCCTCGTCCGCCTCCGCGTCGAGCGCGGGCTTGCCGCTCAGCAGCGCCGGCTTCGTGGAGGTCGTGAAGGAGAGCTGGGCGACCGGGGAGCCGATCGCGCTCAGGCCCTCCAGCAGGAAGGTCGGGTTGAAGGCGATCGAGATGTCGTCGCCGTCCAGCTGCGCGTCCACACGCTCCACAGCCTGTGCATCGTCGCTGGAGCCGGCCTCCAGGATCAGCACGCCCTGCTCGAAGCTCAGCCGCACCGGGGTGTTGCGCTCGGCCACCAGGGCCACGCGCTTCACGGCCTCCACGAAGGGGGCGGTCTCGATCACCGCGATCGAGTTGAACTCGGTGGGGAAGAGCGTCCGGTACTTCGGGAGGTCGCCCTCCAGGAGGCGGGTGGTGGTGCGGCGGCCCGCGCCCTCGAAGCCGATGAGGCCCTCGCCCTTGCCGGAGCCCGAGAGCGCCAGGGTCACCGTGTCGCCGCTGGTGAGCGCCTTGGCGGTGTCCAGGAGGGTCTTCGCGGGCACCAGGGCGACCGCGGAGGCGTCCGGGGACTCCGGCTTCCACAGGAACTCGCGGACCGCGAAGCGGTAGCGGTCGGTGGAGGCCAGGGTGACCGTGTCGCCCTCGATCTCGATGCGCACACCGGTGAGGACGGGCAGCGTGTCGTCCCGGCCGGCGGCGATGGCCACCTGCGCGGCGGCGGAGGCGAAGACCTCACCGGGGACGGTGCCGGTCGCGGTGGGCATCTCCGGCAGCGCCGGGTACTCCTCCACAGGCAGGGTGTGGAGGGTGAAGCGGGAGGAGCCGCAGACCACAGTCGCCCGTACACCGTCTGTGGAAATCTCCACGGGGCGGTTGGGGAGGGCGCGGCAGATGTCGGCGAGCAGCCGGCCGGAGACGAGGACGGTGCCGTCCTCCTCCACCTCGGCCTCGACCGAGACCCGCGCCGAGACCTCGTAGTCGAAGCTCGAGAAGCTCAGGGCGCCGTCCTCGGCCTTCAGGAGAAGGCCCGCGAGCACGGGCGCCGGCGGACGGGCCGGAAGGCTGCGGGCCACCCAGGCCACCGCCTCCGCGAGTACATCGCGCTCCACCCGGATCTTCACCGGAACCGCCTCCTGCTGTTGCTGGCTCTTCGTCGACTGCGGGAACCAGTCTGACGCACGCCACCGACACTCGGTGCTGCTCGGGGTCAAGTCGAGACGAGAGCGCGACGGAGCTCCGGCGCCGAGTTGTGCACAGGTCCCACTTCGAAGCGAATTCCGGGCTAACTCTATGTGGGAGTAGTAGTAGGGCCTGTGGAAACCGTGGATAACGTCGTTTCCCCAGCTCAGGCCCTGTTTTTTGTCCACTGCCCCTGTGGGTGGAACCCGTGGACAACCGGGGGTCTCTGTGGACACTCGAAAGTTCTGCACAGCCGGTACACAGGCCATGGGGAGTTCTCCCCAGCGCTGTCCCCAGCTTTCCCCAGGTTCCCCACAGCCCAAACGTCTCCCTTGGTGTGACCGCTTTCACTCGTCTCAGTGAGTAGACGTGTTTCGTTGCCGAACAGTGGACAGCGGTGTGGAGAAGCTGTGGGCAACCGACTCCTCCCTGTGGGCGCCCGGTGGACAACCTTCGAGACGTCCTGTGGACGAAGGATTCATCCACAGGCTGTGGAAATCGTTTGCCAACAATTCCACAGGGGCCTGACCTGGGGTGATGAGCTGTCACCAGGCAGGCCTGTGGACACAATCCGGATAACTCGACAGTCCCCACCCTGTGGACGGGAGATCATCCCGCAATCTGTGGAGAACCTGCCACCGGAACATGGGAATCGAACAGGCCGACGCGGGCTGGGGACCGCGGGCGCGGCGCGGGACGCCTCCAGGAACGGCGAAGGAGGCCTCCGGGAACGGCGAAGGAGGCCTCCGGGAACGGCGAAGGAGGCCTCCGGGAACGGCGAAGGGCGCTCCGGGAGGTGTCCCGGAGCGCCCTGGAGAGGTCGCAGGAGGCCCGTGCGAGAGGCCCTGGTGACCAGGCGTCAGCCGTTCTTGATGCGGTTGGTGAGCTCGGTGACCTGGTTGTAGATGGAGCGCCGCTCCGCCATCAGGGCACGGATCTTCCGGTCCGCGTGCATCACCGTCGTGTGGTCGCGGCCGCCGAACTGCGCGCCGATCTTCGGCAGCGACAGGTCCGTGAGCTCACGGCACAGGTACATGGCGATCTGCCGGGCCGTCACCAGGACGCGGCTGCGCGAGGATCCACAGAGGTCCTCCACCGTCAGGCCGAAGTAGTCGGCCGTGGCCGCCATGATCGCGGGAGCGGTGATCTCCGGGGAGCTGTCCTCGCCGCCGGGGATCAGGTCCTTGAGAACGATCTCGGTGAGTCCGAGGTCCACCGGCTGCCGGTTGAGGCTCGCGAAGGCCGTCACCCGGATCAGCGCGCCCTCCAGCTCGCGGATGTTCCGCGAGATCCGGGACGCGATGAACTCCAGTACCTCCGGCGGGGCGTTGAGCTGCTCCTGCACCGCCTTCTTGCGGAGGATCGCGATGCGCGTCTCCAGCTCCGGCGGCTGCACATCGGTGGTGAGGCCCCACTCGAAGCGGTTGCGGAGCCGGTCCTCCAGGGTGACCAGCTGCTTGGGCGGCCGGTCCGAGGAGAGCACGATCTGCTTGTTCGCGTTGTGCAGGGTGTTGAAGGTGTGGAAGAACTCCTCCTGCGTCGACTCCTTGCTCGCCAGGAACTGGATGTCGTCGACGAGCAGGATGTCCACGTCGCGGTAGCGCTTGCGGAAGGCGTCGCCCTTGCCGTCGCGGATCGAGTTGATGAACTCGTTGGTGAACTCCTCGGAGCTCACGTAGCGCACGCGCGTGCCCGGGTAGAGGCTCCGCGCGTAGTGCCCGATCGCGTGCAGCAGGTGGGTCTTGCCGAGACCCGACTCCCCGTAGATGAAGAGCGGGTTGTACGCCTTCGCCGGCGCCTCGGCCACCGCGACGGCGGCCGCGTGCGCGAACCGGTTCGAGGAACCGATGACGAACGTGTCGAAGAGGTATTTGGGGTTCAGTCGCGCGTGCTGCTCGCCCGGGGCGCCGGCGCCCTGCCCGGAGGACGAGGAGCCGTGGCCGCCGCCCGGTCCGTGGCCGCCGCCCGGTCCGGGGACGGGGCCGCCGGGGCGGGGACCGGGACGCGGGCCGTGGTTCTGCGGGTCGGGCAGCTCGGCGCGCTCGGGCCGCTGCTGCTCGTAGCCGCGGGCGGGCTCGTCGTAGCGGGTCCCCCGGGACTGCTCCGGGCCGGTGTACGGGGCGCGCTCCTGGTAGCCGCCGAGCCGAGGCTGCTGCCAGGAGAGGTCCTCCTGGGTGCGGGGCCAGGCGCCGGGGTCGGGCCGCTGCTGCTGGTAGTCCGGATAGGCGGGGCGCGCGGTGGGCAGCCCGTCGTCGGGCATCGGCCGATGGCCGTAGCCCTCGTACTTCTCGTACGGGTCGGGCTGCGTGCGCTCGTCGTAGCGGGGCTGCTGCGGCTGCTGCACCGGGGGCGCCGGCGGGGTCGGCTCGCCGACGGAGTCGTCGACGGTGATCGCGATCCGGATCGGCCGGCCGCACTCACGGCTCAGGGTCTCGCTGATCAACGGGGCGAGCCGGCCCTCCAGGACCCGCTTGCCCCACTCGTTGGGGACGGCGAGCAGGGCCGTGTCGGCGACCAGGGCGAGCGGCTGGCAGCGCTCGATCCACTGTTTGTCCTTGGGCTCGATTCCCTGCTGGCCCTCGGCGAGGAGCTGCTCGAGGACGCGTGGCCACACTGCGGCAAGATCGGCAGGTACGTCAGCCACAGGGCACGCTTTCTCGAAGGTCCCACGATGGTGTGGTTCGCGGGGACGGTGGGTCGAAGTCCGTGAGGATGGGTCCGTCGAGGACAGGTGAGGACAGAACGGAATAAAGATTGTGGAGGTCGTCCACGGTAGTCGGGGCGGATGACGTGGTTCAAGTTGTTGTCCACAGCCTGTGCACAATGGGGGGTGGCGACAGGTCGGTTTGACCGGATGGCGTAGCCGCGCGTACCGTAACCAGGTCGAGTTGTCGATGGCTGCTGCCGCCTGCCTCCGATGGGCAAAGATCACGGTCTGTGATCGTGTAGCGGTGCACTCGGGCGTATTGCGAGCTACTCGTGGGCGCACGGTGACAGCCAGGCGATGTCCCGCCATCTACGAATCATTTCTGGAGCCCCCGAGTGAGCAAGCGCACCTTCCAGCCGAACAACCGTCGTCGCGCGAAGACCCACGGCTTCCGCCTGCGCATGCGTACGCGTGCCGGTCGCGCCATCCTTGCGAACCGCCGTTCCAAGGGTCGCTCGGCGCTGTCCGCCTGATCCACTTAAACAGGTCATGACGTGCTGCCTACCGAGAATCGGCTGAGGCGGCGCGAGGACTTCGCAACCGCGGTACGCCGAGGTCGCCGGGCCGGTCGCCCGCTCCTCGTCGTCCACCTACGCAGCGGTGCAACGGACCCGCACGCGCCTGGGGAGAGCGCTCCCCCGACGCGTGCGGGTTTCGTCGTGAGCAAGGCCGTGGGCGGGGCGGTCGTACGCAACCAGGTGAAGCGACGCCTGCGCCATCTCGTCCGCGACCGCATCTCCATGCTGCCCCCCGGTAGCCTGGTGGTCGTACGGGCGTTGCCCGGAGCCGGCGACGCCGACCACGCACAGCTGGCCCGAGACCTGGACGCTGCTCTCCAGCGGCTGCTGGGAGGGGGCGCGCGATGAAGTACCCGCTGCTGGCTCTCATCAAGCTGTACCAGTGGACGATCAGCCCTCTCCTGGGCCCCGTCTGCCGGTACTACCCGTCGTGTTCCCACTACGGATTCACGGCCATCGACCGGCATGGCGCGATCAAGGGCACGGCCCTGACCGCCTGGCGCCTCCTGCGGTGCAACCCGTGGTCGCCCGGCGGCGTGGATCACGTCCCCCCGCGCAAGCGTCCCCGCTGGCACGAGATGCTGCGGAACGCGCTGCGCGGCGACAAGGGCGGGTCCCCCGCCGAGACGAGCCCGGCCGCCGAGACCTCGCCCAATGCTCAAGGAGCCTGATTAGTGGACACGATTGCCAGTCTGTTCAGCTTCATCACCTGGCCCGTTTCCTGGGTCATCGTCCAGTTCCACAAGGTGTACGGGGCGATCTTCGGTCCCGACACGGGCTGGGCCTGGGGCCTGTCCATCGTGTCCCTCGTGGTGCTGATCCGTATCTGCCTGATCCCGCTCTTCGTCAAGCAGATCAAGTCGACGCGGAACATGCAGGCGCTCCAGCCGAAGATGAAGGCGATCCAGGAGCGCTACAAGAGCGACAAGCAGCGTCAGTCCGAAGAGATGATGAAGCTGTACAAGGAGACGGGCACCAACCCGCTCTCCTCGTGCCTTCCCATCCTGGCGCAGTCCCCGTTCTTCTTCGCCCTGTACCACGTGCTCTCCGCGATCGCCTCGGGCAAGGAGATCGGCGTCATCGACGGTCCGCTGCTCGCCAGCGCCCGTCAGGCCCACATCTTCGGTGCCCCGCTGGCGTCGAAGTTCATGGACTCCGCCGCTGACGTCGCCGCCCTCGACGCCTCGCTCACGTCGGTCCGCATCGTCACCGCGGTCATGATCGTGATGATGTCGGCCTCGCAGTTCTTCACCCAGCGCCAGCTGATGATGAAGAACGTCGACCTCTCGGTGAAGACCCCGTACATGCAGCAGCAGAAGATGCTCATGTACATCTTCCCGCTGATCTTCGCCGGCATGGGCATCAACTTCCCCGTCGGTGTCCTCGTCTACTGGCTGACCACCAACGTGTGGACCATGGGCCAGCAGATGTACGTGATCAACCAGAACCCGACCCCGGGCAGCAAGGCGCAGGACGCCTACCTCCAGCGCCTGCTGAAGAGCATCACGCACCACGGTGAGGTCCAGGGCCGCCGCCGGAAGAACATCGTCAAGGTGATCGTCGCCAAGGGCAGCGACCGCAACGAGAACGAGCGCCGCTTCTTCGCGGGCCTGTCCAAGGCCGGCTTCGCCGCCCAGCCGGACGGCACCGTGATCAAGAGCGACACGATCGTGGCCGAGGCCGAGGGCGGTGCCGCCAGGCGCCAGCAGCCCAAGCGCCAGACCAAGTCCCAGCGCCAGGCCTCCGCGGCCCCGCAGCCCGTGGTGAAGGACTCCGAGGAAGGCTCCGAGCCGGCCGCCGAAGAGGCGACCACCTCGCTCGAGAAGAAGCCCCAGGGGTCGACTGCCACCGAGGCCAAGGCCGAGACGCAGGGCGACAAGCCCCAGCGTGGAAGCCGTGCCAACTCCGGTGGCTCGCGTCAGGGCAAGTCCGGCCAGGGGCAGCGCAAGGGCCAGCAGCGGCCCAAGCACCCGTCCTCCAAGAAGTAAGCCTCCCCGAAGCAAGAAGGAGTCCATCCGTGACGGAAGGCACCACCTCCGCCGCCGCCGAGGGTGGCGACACCCTGACCCGCCTGGAGCAGGAGGGTGAGATCGCGGCCGACTACCTCGAGGGCCTGCTCGACATCGCCGACCTCGACGGCGACATCGACATGGACGTCGAGGCGGACCGGGCTGCGGTCTCGATCATCAGCGACTCCAGCAGCCGCGACCTGCAGAAGCTCGTGGGCCGCGACGGTGAGGTCCTGGAGGCGCTCCAGGAGCTGACGCGCCTTGCGGTGCACCGCGAGACCGGTGACCGCAGCCGACTGATGCTCGACATCGCCGGCTTCCGTGCCAAGAAGCGCTCCGAGCTCGCCGAGCTGGGTGCCAAGGCCGCGGCCGAGGTGAAGTCCACCGGTCAGCCGGTCAAGCTGGACCCGATGACGCCGTTCGAGCGCAAGGTCGTGCACGACGCGATCGCCGCCGCCGGTCTGCGCAGTGAGTCCGAGGGCGAGGAGCCGCAGCGCTTCGTCGTTGTGCTCCCGGCCTGACCCCTCACGTAGTGTCGGCCCCGTCTGTTCACAGGCGGGGCCGATCTTTGTCAGCCTTGATAGTCAGCCACCACAGTGCGCTCGCACGCGAGCGTGCGGTACGGAAGGACGGTTCCCGTGACGGAGGCAGCGGAGCTCCCCGAGGCGCCGGAGCAGGCGCGGACAGTCTTCGGCGAGTACTTCCCGGAGGCCGTGCGGTACGCGGAGCTGCTCGCGGACGCGGGTGTGAAGCGCGGCCTGATCGGTCCTCGCGAGGTCCCGCGGCTCTGGGAGCGTCACCTGCTGAACTGCGCCGTCCTTTCGGAGGTCGTCCCCGAGGGCGTCACCGTCTGCGACGTGGGCTCGGGCGCCGGCCTGCCCGGCATCCCCCTGGCCCTGGTCCGGCCCGATCTGAAGATCACGCTCCTGGAGCCCCTCCTGCGCAGGACGAATTTCCTCCAGGAGGTCGTCGAGCTGCTCGGCCTCGACCACGTGACCGTGGTGCGGGGACGTGCGGAGGAGATGCTCGGCAAGATCACGCCCGTGCACGTGGTGACCGCCCGCGCGGTGGCCCCGCTCGACCGGCTGGCCGGCTGGGGTGTTCCCCTGCTGCGTCCGTACGGAGAGATGCTGGCGCTCAAGGGTGACACCGCACAGGAGGAGATCGACGGTGCTCGCGCCGCGCTCTCCCGGCTCGGGGTGGTGGAGACCTCGGTGCTTCAGGTGGGCGAGGGCATCGTCGATCCGTTGTCCACGGTCGTGCGGGTGGAGGTCGGCGAGAGCCCCGGCGGTGTGCGGTTCGCGGCCAAGCGGGCGAAGGCCGCTCGGACGAGCAAGACCCGACGGCGTCGCTGAGCGTCCCATACGTACCATTTCGGAGTGTCGAACGGTCCCGGCCGGGCGGCGGCGGCATGGTGTTTCACGTGAAACGTCGCTCACTGCTGCAGGGGATCATCAGCCGCGGTCGCGCGGCTGCCACGCCCCGGGACCGTCGACCCCGCGTGAAGCCACCCGTGAGGGTTACGGAGTTGTCCACAGAGGTGGATTCACCCACAGAACCACCGACCTCGCTGGTTCGCGACCCCGAAAGCATGGCAGGCTCTCCTCATCGCGAGCCTGAAGCCGAGGAGAGTGAATCCTTGCGGTCCGACGCCAACATCGCGGGACCGATGACCGATCCGGTCCCCGGTCCCCGAACCGAATCGGCGGGGGAGGATGTTTCACGTGAAACACCGCCCCCGATGGACGACACCCCCATCGGTCGTGCTGCCCAGCTGGCAGTAGAGGCGCTGGGCCGTGCCGGCGAGGGTCTTCCCCGCCCGGCCGAGACGCGTGTGATGGTGGTCGCCAATCAGAAGGGCGGCGTGGGCAAGACGACCACGACGGTCAACCTTGCCGCCTCCCTGGCGCTGCACGGTGCCCGCGTCCTGGTCATCGACCTGGACCCGCAGGGCAACGCCTCGACGGCACTCGGCATCGACCATCACGCCGAGGTTCCCTCGATCTACGACGTCCTGGTGGACAGCAAGCCGCTCTCCGATGTGGTGCAGCCGGTCATGGACGTCGAGGGCCTCTTCTGCGCCCCGGCCACCATCGACCTCGCCGGCGCGGAGATCGAGCTGGTGTCCCTGGTGGCACGTGAGAGCCGCCTCCAGCGGGCGATCCAGGCCTATGAGCAGCCGCTGGACTACATCCTGATCGACTGCCCGCCCTCGCTCGGTCTCCTCACGGTCAACGCCATGGTGGCGGGCGCGGAGGTCCTGATCCCCATCCAGTGCGAGTACTACGCGCTGGAGGGGCTCGGACAGCTCCTGAAAAACGTCGACCTGGTACGAGGGCACCTCAACCCGGCGCTCCACGTCTCGACGATCCTGCTCACCATGTACGACGGCAGGACGAGGCTCGCCTCGCAGGTCGCCGACGAGGTGCGCAGCCACTTCGCCGAGGAGGTGCTGCGGACCAGCATTCCGAGGTCCGTCCGCATCTCGGAGGCGCCGAGCTACGGGCAGACGGTCCTCACCTACGACCCGGGCTCCAGCGGCGCCCTGTCGTATCTCGAAGCGGCCCGTGAGATTGCCCTGCGGGGGGCCGCCGTGCACTACGACCCGCAGCACGCCCATGTAGGGCACCAGAACAACCAGCGCAGCATGGCGGAGGGGATCCAGTGAGTGAGCGACGTAGGGGATTGGGGCGTGGGCTCGGTGCGCTGATCCCCGCTGCTCCCCAGGAACGACCGGTCGAGCGCGGGGTGGCCGCCGCGAAGCTGACGACGCTGCCGCGGAGCCCGCAGGCCCCGGAGTCGGCCCCGACGTGGAACGAACCCGAGCCGGTGGCTCTGCCGGAGCCTCCGGCCGGGGCCTACTTCACCGAGCTTCCGATCGATGCGATCGTTCCCAACCGGCACCAGCCGCGTGAGGTCTTCGACGAGGACGCGCTGGCGGAGCTCGTCACCTCCATCAAGGAGGTCGGCCTGCTCCAGCCCGTGGTCGTGCGCAAGATCGAGGCCGACCGCTACGAGCTCGTCATGGGTGAGCGTCGTCTGCGGGCTTCGACGGCGGCGGGCCTTGAGCGGATCCCGGCGATCGTCCGGGACACCGACGACGAGAAGATGCTTCTGGACGCGCTCCTGGAGAACCTTCACCGGGCCCAGCTGAACGCGATCGAGGAGGCCCACGCCTACGAGCAGCTGCTCAAGGACTTCGGCTGCACCCATGACCAGCTCGCGGAGCGGATCGGGCGGTCCCGCCCGCAGATCTCCAACACGCTGCGTCTGCTGCGGCTCTCCCTGCCGGTGCAGCGCCGGGTCGCCGCCGGAGTGCTCTCCGCGGGACACGCGCGGGCCCTGCTCGGTGTCGAGGACCCGGAGGCCCAGGACAAGCTGGCGTACCGGATCGTCTCCGAAGGCCTCTCGGTGCGCAGCGTCGAGGAGATCGTGAGTCTCATGGGTTCCGAGGAGCCCGCGTCGGCGGCCAAGCCGAAGGGGCCGCGGGCCGGCGCCCGGGTCTCGCCCGCGCTGACGGACCTCGCCACCCGGCTCTCGGACCGCTTCGAGACCCGCGTGAAGGTCGACCTGGGGCAGAAGAAGGGCAAGATCGTCGTCGAGTTCGCCTCGATGGACGATCTGGAGCGGATCCTCTCGACCCTCGCTCCCGGCGAGGGACGGGTCCTGGGGCGCACGAACGCCGAACAGGACTCCGAGGGCTGATCCTCCCGCTCGCCGAGACCGCCCAGGGCGGGCCGTGCTCCGGTCTTCACCGGAACGCGGCCCGCCCTTTGCCTGTGAGCGGTATCGCCCCGATCGCCCGATCGATACGATTCCGAGAGGCGTATCCGTGCTCGATGGCGAGGGAAACGAGGAGCAGCCGTGGGGCGTCGGCTCGTACCGCTCACCCTGGACAACCTTCCGGATCTCCCCAAGCGGTGTCGCTCCTGTGTCTTCTGGGAGCTCGACCCGGTCAGTGGTGAGGCGGCGGTGAAGGCGGGGCGCCCGGAGCTGGAGAAGGAGGCCTGGATCTCGGGCGTTCTCCTGGAGTGGGGCTCCTGTGGCCGGGTGGTCTACGTCGACGAGGTGCCGGTCGGTTACGTCCTCTACGCTCCCCCGGCCTATGTGCCGCGCTCGACGGCCTTTCCGACGAGCCCCGTGGCGGCGGACGCCGTCCAGCTGATGACGGCATGGATCATGCCGGGCTATCAGGGGCAGGGCCTGGGACGGGTGATGGTGCAGACGGTGGCCAAGGACGTGATGAGGCGGGGCTTCAAGGCGATCGAGGCGTTCGGAGACGCCCGGTGGAAGGAGCCGGCCTGTGTGCTGCCGGCCGACCATCTCCTCGCGGTGGGCTTCAAGACCGTCCGTCCGCACCACGCCTTCCCTCGGCTGAGGCTGGAGCTCAGGACGACGCTCTCCTGGAAGGAGGACGTCGAGATGGCCCTGGACCGTCTGCTCGGCGCCGTGCAGAAGGAGCCCGCTCTGCGACCGCTCTAGCGCGGAGGACGAGAACGGCCCGCCCCCTGTCGGGGACGGGCCGTTTCACGTGAAACAGGGGACAGGTGTCAGGCCTTGTCCTCGACGAAGCCTGCCAGGTCGCGCAGGATGGCGGCCTTCGGCTTGGCGCCGACGATGGTCTTCACGACCTCGCCGCCCTGGTAGACGTTGAGCGTCGGGATCGACATGACGCCGTACTTGGCCGCCGTGTTCGGGTTCTCGTCGATGTTGAGCTTCACGACCTCGATCTCGCCGTGCTCGGAGGCGATGGCCTCCAGCGACGGGGCGATCTGGCGGCACGGGCCGCACCAGGCAGCCCAGAAGTCCACGAGGACGGGCTTGTCGCTCTTGAGGACGACTTCCTCGAAGTCTGCGTCGGTCACGTTCTTCAGGGCGCCGGCCACGGCGACCTCCTTATTTCGCGGGGTGTGAGGTGGGGAGAGACGGGGGTGGTCAGACCGCGGGGGTCTCGGCCAGCTTCTCGCTGTCGGCGAGGGCGGCCAGGAAACGCTCGGCGTCGAGTGCGGCGGAGCAGCCGGTGCCGGCGGCCGTGATGGCCTGACGGTAGGTGTGGTCGACGACGTCACCGGCGCCGAAGACACCCGTGAGGTTCGTGCGCGTCGACGGGGCGGCGACCTTGAGGTAGCCCTCTTCGTCCAGGTCCAGCTGGCCCTTGAAGAGCTCGGTCCGCGGGTCGTGGCCGACGGCGATGAAGAGGCCGGTGACGGGGAGCGCGCGGGTCTCGCCGGTCTTCGTGTCGCGCAGGGTCAGACCGCTGAGCTTCTGCTCGCCGTGGATCTCGGTGACCTCGCTGTCCCAGGCGAAGGAGATCTTCGGGTCGGCGAAGGCGCGCTCCTGCATGGCCTTGGAGGCACGCAGGGTGTCCCGGCGGTGGACGATCGTGACGGACTTGGCGAAGCGCGAGAGGAAGGTGGCCTCCTCGATCGCGGTGTCGCCGCCGCCGACGACGGCGATGTCCTGGTCCTTGAAGAAGAACCCGTCGCAGGTGGCGCACCAGGAGACACCGCGGCCGGAGAGCGCGTCCTCGTTGGGGAGGCCGAGCTTGCGGTGCTGGGAGCCGGTGGTGACGATGACGGCCTTCGCGCGGTGCACGGTGCCGGCGGTGTCGGTGACGGTCTTGATGTCACCCGTCAGGTCCACGGCGATGACATCGTCCGGGACCAGCTCGGCGCCGAAACGCTCGGCCTGGGCCCGCATGTTGTCCATCAGGTCCGGTCCCATGATTCCGTCACGGAAGCCGGGGAAGTTCTCGACCTCGGTGGTGTTCATGAGGGCGCCACCGGCGGTGACGGCACCCTCGAAGACCAGAGGCTTCAGCGACGCTCGGGCTGTGTAGAGCGCAGCGGTGTAACCCGCGGGACCGGAGCCGATGATGATCACATTACGGACGTCGCTCACGGGTTTCTTCCTCGTCTCTGCAGACTGCCACTGCCTACGGGGGCGGTTGTCTCGGTCGCTCTCACCCCACCCAACGGATCCTAAGGGGCGTGCATTCCCGAGACCGCCGCGCGGCACCGTGGCCGGGCGGGAAGAGAGGTCAGGAGCGAGGGTACGTCCTGCTGAGGAGGAGGTCGGCTACCGGGCTTCCGCTCTCCGTGGGCCGCTGGGCGCACGAGGCGTCGAGCACGTAGGCCTGGACCCGTGTGCTGTCCGTCGGATCCGTCAGGACGAGCAGGTAGGCGGGTGTGCCCTGGTATTCGCCCCGCTCGTAGCCGAGTACGCCGTCGCTGCGGCCGGTGCCTGCCAGGACGCAGCCGGGGACGGCGTTGTCACTGTGGCGCTGGGGAGTGTCGCCACCGGACTCGGCGGACATGGATTCGGGCCCGATCCCCTGGGGGGTCTTGGGCGCGCGGTTCTCGGTGAGGAGAGCGTGGACGCGGTCCTCGACGGGCGCGCCGGAGAAGGGGCTGAGGGTGGCTCCCGCGATGGCGTCGGCCTTCTTGGTGTCCTGGTCCGCGCTGCCGGCGGTCAGGTTGCCCGCCTGACTGAGGTACAGGCTCGTTCCGAGCACCATGGCTCCGAAGGCGGCACCGATCGTGGAGAGCAGCGTGATCCGGCGTCGGCGGGGCTTTCCGGGGCGTCCGGGGCCGGTGGCGGCCCGGGGGCGTCCGGCGGGGCGGTCCGCGACCGGGGAGGGGGCTGCGGGAGAGGCGGTCTCGGCCGAGGAGCGCGATGTTTCACGTGAAACAGGGGCGTCGTGCTCCGGGGAGGTCGCGTTGAGGAGGGCCTCGGCGGCCAGGGCGGCATCGATCCGCCCGGCGATCTCGGCGGGCATGCGGGGCGGCCCCGGCAGGGTGCCGAGCAGGCCCCGGATCTCCTCCAGGGAGGACCGTACGTCGGCGCAGAGGGGACAACCGTCCAGATGCCGTCGTACGGCCGCCGAACGGGTCGGCGAGAGCAGCCCCTCGGTCAGATCGGAGATCTCCGAGACGTCCGGGTGCTGTGTGGTGTCGGCCCTGCCGGCCGTGGAAGTCACGTGCGCCCACCTCCGCCCTTCACAGCAGCTGGATCTGTCGGTCCGGTATCCGTCGGCCCCGGCACCGGTGGGACGGATGTCCCCGGCGTCCGGTTCCTTCCCCCTTCGGTGGCCTCGTTACCCACGGTGTCGGCGCGCAGATGAGTGACCATCGGAAGGAGGCGTGCCCGTCCGCGTGCGCAGCGGCTCTTCACGGTCCCGGTGGGGACGCCGAGGATACGGGCCGCCTCGGCGACGGGGTATCCCTGCATGTCGACCAGGACGAGGGCGGCGCGCTGGTCCGAGGGCAGCGTGGCGAGCGCGGCCAGCAGCTCCCGGTGAAGGTCCTGGCGCTCGGTGGGAGCCTCGGCGGACTCGTGGGGTTCGAGGAGCTGCTCGAACCGGTCGGTGTCGTCGACCGACGAGGTCTTGCGGGAGGCGGTCTTGCGGGCGCGGTCGATGCAGGCGTTCACCGTGATGCGGTGGAGCCAGGTCGTGACGGCCGACTGGCCACGGAAGGTGTGGGCGGCCCGGAAGGCGGAGATCAGCGCGTCCTGGACGGCGTCGGCGGCCTCCTCGCGGTCCCCCAGGGTCCGCAGGGCCACCGCCCACAGCCGATCCCGGTGGCGCCGCACGAGCTCACCGAAGGCGTCGGGGTCCCCGGCGACATGACGTGCCAGAAGTTCCCGGTCGTCCACTGCGTCTATCGGACGGTCCAACGGTGAGCCCCCTCCCCTGTGGTCGTCAGCCCATGACCTTGACTTCGGTCAGCTGGCCGCGGAACTCGCCGTCGGTGAGAGGCAGCTCCGTCAGCCAGACCAGAACGTAGCGGGTCGTGACCGGCTTGGTGAGCTTCAGCTTCACATCGCTGCCGACTTCGGACGCCTGGGTGGTGAATCCTTCGGCCGTGGACGGCACCGAGGAGGCGCCCTCGGGCGCCGTGCGGACCTCCACCGAGGTGCGTCCCACGAACGACAGGTCGACCTCGCTGACCTTCTGGGACGAGCCCAGGTCCAGCACGATCCCGACGCCGGGCTTCTGGTTGCCGAGGTTGGCGCTGGCGTAGTTCTTGGTGTGCCAGAAGGTGCTCGGATCACCGTCGAAGGCGTTCGCCACGGACTCCGGGTACTCCTCGCCGTTGCCCCCGGGGGGCGGGTCGAAGTCCTGGGCGGACGAGATGGCGATCGGCTTCGACAGCGCGGGCTTCTCGTCGGCCGAAGGGTGCACTATCGGCGTCTCGTCCTTGGACTCCGGCGCGAGGAGACGGTCCGCGATCTGCCAGCTGCCGAGGCCCAGGGCGGCGATCAGCAGTGCCGAGACGGCCCACTTCAGCGCCTTGCCGGTGCGGCTCTGCAGCGGGGGCGGCGGGACGACGACCGGCTGGGTGACCTGGGGGCGCGGCTGGGGGCGTCCGTAGGTGCCCTGCTGGTACGTCGTGTGCTGGTACTCGGGCGGGGCGGTGAACTCCGGCTCCGGCGGCTTGACGCGGGGCATCGCCGCCACGGCCCTGGCCAGCTCGTCCGGGGTGGTGCAGGGGGGCTCCTGACGCGAGGCGGTGGCCCCGTCGTTCGCCAGGGCACGCATGGCGATCTCCGAGAGGCCGCGGTGGACGCCCGCGCGCACCTGGTCGGGCGGGAGTAGCCCGACGCCCTTGGGAAGGCCGGAGAGGCCGTGGGCGTCGTTCTCGTACGGCCAGCGCTGGGTGAGCGCGGCGTACAGCAGGGCACCGATGGCCTCGGTGTCGCTGCGCTGCGGACGCTCGGCGGTGATGCCGCGCAGGGCGGCGTTCACGGCCAGGCCGCGGATCCGGTACTGGCCGGTGGAACTGCGCAGCACGGCGCTCGGCGTGAGTCGGAGGTGGGCGAGGCCCTCGCGGTGGGCGGCGGCCATGGCCTGGGAGACCTGGCTGACGAGCTGGTACGCGTCGTGGGGCTCCAGGGGGCCGGCCGCGAGCAGCGCGGTCAGCTCGGTGGAGTCGGGCAGCCACTCGTGCACGACGTACACGAGGTCGTTCTCCTCGACGGCGTCGAGGACCTGGACGAACCGGGGGTCGCCGAGGAGGGCCGAGGAGCGGGCCGCGGCCAGCACCGACCGGGCCCTGGGGTGGTGGGCCGGCAGCAGGTGGACCCCGACCGCGCGGCGCAGCTTCTCGTCGACGGCGCGCCAGCTGCTGAACCCGTCCAGACGGGTGACGCACTCCTCCAGCCGGTAGCGTCTGGCCAGCTTGTGGCCGCTGTGCAACTCGGGTGCCGTGATGGGGGGCTGTTCGCCGCTCTGTCGTTCGACCGCCTTGCTCTCCGTGGCCTCGGCGGTCTTCTCCGCCGTCTTCTGGTCTTCCGCCACCCCGTCGGTCGCGGCCGTGTCCGCCTTGGCGGTCAGCGGGTCGTCACCGCTGTTGTCGGCCACGTCGACGGCAGCCGTGCTACGTTCCGCCACCGTCGTTCCTGCCTCCCCATCCGTTGCGCCACATCCAACAGCCAAGCCAATTGTGCCCACAGTCGGACGCTATGCACGACACGCGGTCCCCGCCGATGGTTGTGCGGAACCGATGGTTCAGCGTCCCAGACGGCCGCGGACCATGCCGACCAGGCTGTTGAGCTCCGCGATCCGCATGCGCTTCGCCGCGACGAAGAAGACGCCGAGGAGCACCGCCCCGCCGACCACGAGGGCGGCGAGCGAGCCCAGGGCGCCCTCGCCGAGCAACTTCAGCAGACCGAAACCGACGGCGCCGGCGACGATCGAGGCGGGCACGGAGGCCATGCAGAGCCGTGCGTAGGTCCGCATCACGTGGGTGCCGTCCAGGTCGCCGCCCAGCCGCTTGCTGAGCCTGCGCCACGCGATGCCGACGCCGACGGCGTAGGCGAGCCCGTACGAGGCGGCCATGCCGACGACCGCCCACTGGGCGGGCAGGACGACGTAGCAGATCGCCGAGGCGGCCGCGTTGACGGCGGCCACGATCACCGTGTTGTAGAAGGGCGTCCGGGTGTCCTCGTAGGCGTAGAAGCCGCGGAGCACGACGTACTGGACGGAGTAGGGGATCAGGCCGAGGCCGAAGGCCATCAGGATGAAGCCCATGCCCTGGGCGGCCTCGACGCCGCTGGAGGCGTAGAGCAGGGTGCACATCGGGACGCCGAGCGCCAGGAAGGCGAAGGAGACCGGGACGATCGCGACGGCGGAGTTCCGCAGGCCCTGCGAGATGTCGTCCCGGACGGCGCCCGGGTCGTCGTCGTGGGCGGCGCGGGAGATCCGCGGCAGCAGCGCGGCCATGACGGAGACCGTGATGATGGCCTGCGGCATGCCCCAGATCAGCTGGGCGTTGGAGTAGGCGAGGAAGCCCGCACCGTTCTTCCCGGACTCCTCACCGGCGGCGGTGGCGAGCTGGGTGACGACCAGGACGCCCGCCTGGTTGGCGAGCACGAAGAGGACGGTCCACTTGGCCAGCTTGACCGTCTTGCCGAGCCCGTGGCCCTTCCAGTCGAAGCGGGGACGGAAACGGAAGCCCGTCTCGCGCAGGTACGGGATCATCGCCAGGGCCTGGACGACGAGGCCGAGCAGGGTGCCGACGCCGAGCAGGCGGATGCCCTCGTCCGGAATGGTCTGCACGCCCATGTGGGACTCGGCGGAGGTGCCGTAGACCCAGATGAACAGGCCGAAGGTGACGATCATGACGATGTTGTTGAGGACCGGGGTCCACATCATCGCGCCGAACTTGCCGCGGGCATTGAGGATCTGTCCCATCACCACGTGCACGCCCATGAAGAAGATCGTGGGCAGGCAGTAGCGGGCGAAGGTCACGGCCACGCTGTTGGCCGCGGCGTCGTCGGCGATGGTGTTCGACATCAGCCGGATCAGCAGCGGCGCCGCGAAGACGGCCAGGGCCACGATGAGGCCGAGCGCCACCATGACCAGGGTGAGCAGACGGTTGGCGTAGGCCTCGCCGCCGTCCTCGTCGTTCTTCATCGAGCGGACGAGCTGGGGGACGAAGACCGAGTTGAGGCCACCGCCGACGGTGAGGATGTAGATCATCGTCGGCAGGGTGTAGGCGATGGTGAAGGTGTCGCCGAGCAGGGCCGCGCCGAGCGCGCCGGTGATCACCAGGCTGCGGACGAAGCCGGTCAGCCGGGAGACCAGGGTGCCGGCCGCCATCACCGCGCTCGACTTCAGCAGCCCGGAGGCGCGGCCGGACTTCTTGGGGGCGGGCGCGGGCAGCGGGTCCGGCTCCGGGGTGGGCGGGGGCACCTGTCCGGGCGCCTGCTGGTCCCGGTAGAGGTGCGCGAACGCGTCCGGCTCGGGCGTCTCCTCACCGGCCCGGGTCACCAGGTCGTCGACGCCGGTGAACTGGACCGTGCGCGCGTCGTCGCCGTACGGCAGGTGGCGCGAGGGGCCGTCCGGCTCGGGCGCCGGGGTCTGTGCCCACACCCGGGGGTCGGGGGCGTGCTGCGGCGCGGCCGGCTGCTGGTAGAGCGCGTGCGGGTCCTGGTAGGTGCCGGGCGGGGGCGGCGGGTGCGCGGCGCGGTCGTAGAGCGCCTCGGTCACCGGGTCCTGCGCGGACATGTCCTGGGCCCGGTACGGGTCGTGGGCGTAGGCGTCCTGGACGTACGGGTCCTGCGTGTAGGGGTCCTGTGCGTAGGGGTCCTGGCCCTGTGGATTCTGGGCGTGGGGGGCCTGCCCCTGTGGGGGCGTCACCGGCGGGTGGCCGGCACCGGGAGGCACCGCGGGCGTCCCACCGGACGGCGCCGGGCCGCCCGCGTCCTGGCCGCGGTCACCGTCGTACGGCGCGTTCATGGTTACCCCACCTCATCGTCCCCGGCCGACCGGCCACGACATCGCTCAACGGTCCACTTTCTCACCCGGGCCCGACGGGTCACCGCTTTCGGGTTCGGTGTCCGGTGTCGGGTCACTCGGCTGCACGGGTTCGTCCCCGCGGGACTCCTCCTCGCCGGACTCGTCCTGGCCGGGCTCCGAACCGGTGTCGTCCTCGGCGGCCTCCGCCGCCTCGGCCTCGGCGTTCCGGGCGGCCACCCGCTTGCGCTGGCTGTACATGCGCACGCCGGCGAGAACGAGGAGGAGGACACCGCCGGCGATCACGAGCATCACCGTGGGAGTGATCTCGGAGACCTTCACGGTGAAGTCCATCGGCTGTCCGTACGGGGTGCCGTCCGCGGTGTAGAGCTGGGCCGTCATCGGTACCTGGCCGTTGACGTTCGCCGAGGCGGTGAACTTCACCGACTGGCTGTGTCCGCCGCCGACCTTCACCGGGAGCTCGGCGTACCTGTCGCCGTCCAGCTCCAGCCGGTTCTTGTTGGCCGAGGTGAGGCGCAGCACCAGGTTGTCCACGTCCTGGAGCAGCTTGTTCTGGACGGTCACGGGGATCGTCGCGCTGCGGCCGGAGAGCGTGAGGTCCGACTTGTCGACGAGTTGGACGCCCTTGGTGAGGGTCTGCAGGTAGTCCAGGACGTTGTTCCGGTAGATCGCGGCCGCCCGGGCCTCACCGCGCCAGGAGGTCGACATCTCGCGGTTGATCGCGTTGCCGAACGGTGTCACGACGCGTTCCGGCTGGGTCAGGATGACCTTGAAGTCGTCCAGCTCGTCCCGGGTGGTCTTCATGTCGCGGAAGGCCTGGACCGGGAGCTCCCGGTCGCGCAGCGCCTTCGGGTAGCGGGAGCTGCTCGGCACCGTGGTGGAGGCGTCCGGGTCCGGCTTGGCGGCGGCGGCCGCGAGGAGGTCGGTCGGCTGGGTCCAGCGCCGGCCGGAGAGGCCCTCCAGGGCGGTCGCCATGGCCTGCGCCTGGGCGACGGTCGGCATCCGCTGGGGGGCGACCACGACGCTGCGCTGGTCCTCCGGCTGCTCCAGGGTGATCGCCAGGGACTGGGCGAGGAACTCCTGGACCGCGAGCGTGGAGCTCTCCGCGCGGACCATGTCCCCCTCGAAGGCGGTGGACAGGAGCGCGTCGCTCACCACGGCCGTGGTGCTGCCGTTGCCGAGGGGACGGGCGGCCGTGGGCGTGTAGGGGAGGTCGTCGCGGACGCTGTCGCTCCGGGCGATCACCTTGTCGGCGCCGGCGGAGGTCGCGACCGCCGCGATGGAGGGGTCCACGGCTCCGTCGGCGGGCCAGGCGAAGTCGGTGGACGCCGGCACGTGGAGGACGGTCTCGACCGTCATACCCGCCAGGGCGGTCGCCGACTGGAGATGGCCGAGGGAGCCGGGGACGTCCTTGCCCCGGTGGGCCAGCGAGGCCAGGTCGGGGTCCGCGAAGGGCAGGGCGACGACCTTGTGCCCCTGGACCGCCTTCTCCAGCGCGTTCAGCCACCGCTCGGCGACGGCCTGGTTCCTGCCGGGGACGTCCAGGTCGCCGTCCTTGACGCGGTAGCCGTTCGCCATGGCGTCGACGGAGGCCAGCAGGTCCGGGTCGACCACCCAGGTGACCGGCAGGTTCTTGCCCAGCGAGACCAGCTGGTCCAGTCGCCCGCCCGGGCGCAGCTCGGCCGCCAGGGCGTCGTCCTCGAAGACCGGGGTCTGCTGGTCGTCCGTGGCCGTCTGCGCCGAGACGTGCGCCGAGGCGATCAGCGGCCAGAGGTAGGCGATCTGGGTCTTCTTCTCGGTGGCCTCCGGCTGGTACGGCAGGAAGGTCCGCTCGATGCCGAGCACCCGGTCGTACTGCCGGTCCGAGGTCTGTCCGGTGAGGGAGACGCCCAGCTGGTAGACGCCCTCCTCGTCGAGGCCGAGCTCGGAGACGGGGACGGACAGTGAGAAGTCGGTGCTGAGGCCGGCCCCCAGCCGGGGGATCTTGACGGCGGGGGCGTCCTGGAGGGGAGCGGGGTCGCTGTCGTTCCGGAAACCGGTACGCCCCGTGACCTGCTCGATCTCGCTGCGGCTCGTCATCCTCGGTCCGACGCGCAGGTTCACGGTCGCACCGGTGACGGTCTTCTTCCCCCGGTTGGTCACCGTGCCGGTGACGGTGACGGTGTCGCCCGCGACGGGAGCGCTCGGGGCCAGCGTGTCGAGTGACACATCGACGGTCCTGGAGCCGGTGCCGTCCTCGGCGGCGGCCGTCGGAGCGGCGACGACCGGGGCCTGGAGCAGACCGGCGAGGAGAGGCGCCCCGAAGGCGACGGTGATTGTGCGCCGCAGCCATCGGCGGGCAGGTGAGGGACCGGTTCCCTGGATGTCTGCCGCCTCGGCCACGCGTTCGCCCGTCCTCGTCGTTGTCTGTGGTGCCAGTGGTGTCGGTGGTTCCCGGTTGCTGTGTCCAGGCATGGTAACGAGGCACGCCGGGGGCAAGTGCCGGGGAGTGCTCCAGCCGATCTTCGACCGACCGCCGCCGACACCGCCGGGCACCCCGCCCGGCGGAGAGCGGACGCCGGGCGCCCTCACCCGGCGGAAAACAAGGACATCGCGGTGAGCCGGGGCACGTACCCTTTTCTGTTGTGCCGAACGCCAACGAAGACACCCCGACTGCACTGAGCCAGGTGCAACGCCGCGCGGTCAGTGAACTGCTGCGTGTGTCCCCTGTCGCCGACGACCTCGCCCGCCGTTTCCAGGAGGCCGGGTTCAGCCTCGCGCTGGTCGGCGGATCGGTGCGGGACGCGTTGCTCGGCCGGCTCGGCAACGACCTGGACTTCACCACCGACGCCCGCCCCGAGGACGTACTGAAGATCGTCCGCCCCTGGGCCGACGCGGTGTGGGAGGTCGGCATCGCCTTCGGGACCGTCGGCTCCCAGAAGGAGGGCTACCAGATCGAGGTCACCACGTACCGCTCGGAGGCGTACGACCGGACCTCCCGGAAGCCCGAGGTCTCCTACGGCGACTCCATCGAGGAGGACCTCGTCCGGCGTGACTTCACCGTCAACGCCATGGCCGTGGCTCTCCCCGAGAAGGAGTTCATCGACCCGTACGGCGGTCTCGAGGACCTGTCCGCCCGGGTCCTGCGCACGCCGGGTACGCCGGAGGAGTCCTTCTCCGACGACCCCCTGCGCATGATGCGGGCCGCCCGGTTCGCCGCGCAGCTGGACTTCGAGGTCGCCCCCGAGGTCGTGGCGGCCATGAAGGAGATGTCGGGCCGGATCGAGATCGTCTCCGCCGAGCGCGTCCGTGAGGAGCTCAACAAGCTGCTGCTCTCGGCACACCCCCGGAAGGGGCTCGGGCTCCTCGTGGACACGGGCCTCGCCGAGCACGTGCTGCCGGAGCTGCCGTCGCTGCGTCTGGAGAGTGATGAGCACCACCGGCACAAGGACGTCTACGAGCACTCCCTGACCGTCCTTGAACAGGCGATCGCCCTGGAGACGGACGGCCCCGATCTGGTGCTGCGGCTTGCCGCTCTGCTCCACGACATCGGGAAGCCGCGCACGCGTCGCTTCGAGAAGGACGGCCGGGTCTCCTTCCACCACCACGAGGTGGTCGGCGCGAAGATGACCAAGAAACGCATGACCGCGCTCAAGTACTCCAACGAGATGATCAAGGACGTCTCGCGGCTCGTGGAGTTGCACCTTCGCTTCCACGGTTACGGGAGCGGCGAATGGACCGACTCGGCCGTGCGGCGCTACGTCCGGGACGCGGGACCGCTGCTCTCACGGCTGCACAAGCTGACCCGTTCGGACTGCACCACGCGCAACAAGCGCAAGGCGGCAGCGCTCTCCCGGACCTACGACGGCCTTGAGGAGCGGATCGCCCAGCTCCAGGAGCAGGAGGAGCTGGACGCGATCCGCCCCGACCTCGACGGCAACCAGATCCAGGAGATCCTGGGCATCGGACCGGGACCGGCCATCGGCCAGGCGTACAAGTTCCTGCTGGAACTCAGGCTCGAGAACGGGCCGATGGAGCACGACCAGGCCGTCGCCGCGCTCAAGGAGTGGTGGGCAGCGCGCGACTGAGCCGGGACGGCACCCGGACGGGCCGGTGTTTCACGTGAAACACGGACCCGCTCGGCGCTCTGGAGGGGTGGTGTTTCACGTGCATGCCCGCCCGTCATTCCGCCGAACAGCTCGCCCGTGACCTGTCCGTCCGG